>NZ_JAYGIA010000001.1:0-41599 GCF_034931165.1 Synechococcus sp. BA-124 BA4
CCGCAGCAGCCACCTCCTGGCGGCTGCCTCCTCGTCGTTTGGTCATGTACAGCGCAATCTGTTGAGCGGTGAGGGGAGCAGGCATGGCCCGGTGCCCTGCGCATGGCAACCGGATTCAGCGCAGCCCCTCTGGAGCGGTCAACCTGTTTGGCGCGACCCCTCAACCAGATTGTCGTCGGACAGGAACGCAACCGCTGACTACCCCGCTATCTCGGGATCTATAACGGCCACAGGTGCCACATGACTATCGGTGGCCTCAGCCCTCAGCTGTGCGTCCAGCGACTACTGATCGCTGAATGAGCTGGTGAGAAAACACAACTAGAAGCGGGCACTCTGAGCTCACAGGTTTTGTCCAGCGGCGTCTTGACGATCAACTAGTCATGTCGCCGGCAAGGTCAACCTTCAACTTTATACCGGCAGCGTGCCTTTCTCAGGAGGCCCGACGACGAAGGGATCCAAACGCCACCCTCACTGGCTTTGCTGGCGAGCCAATGGAGGCACGGAACTGCGGAGGGTCAGTTTCTTCTAGCTCCTCTCTCGGCTTCAGAGGCGACAGCATCACCGAGCAATTCTCTGGGTCAAGCCTGCAGCCAAAGGGCAGATGGAATTCATCAGTTGAATGCACACCATTCTACTGATGAAAGAACACCATTCTACTGTTTTCGTAAAAATGTTCGTCCATGAACTGTTGCAGAAATCAGGGCTTGCCCCTTTCCATGCCAGCTTAACGGCCCTCAACACCTCAAAATAGTTGTGGCGGCATGGTTATGCCTGTTTCAGGAGACCCTAGGATCCCAGACAGGGCTTCCATCTCGGAGGGCACCACTCTATTGCACGCAGGCCAGGCAACTCCTTATCCTGACTTCAAAAGAGCCCCAACGGCATCACGTACGTGATAGCGAGGACGCCTTTTTACCTCCTTGTAGACGCGACCAAGGTATTCGCCGATTAAGCCGATAGCAAGCAACTGGACACCACCTATTGTGGTGACAACCACCATCAAGGAAGGCCAGCCCTGAATAGTTCCTCCCCGGACATAGTCAGCAATAATTAGAATAATAGTAATGCAAGAGGCTGCCGACATAATCACTCCTAGATATGCAATATACCTGAGAGGCTTGTAACTAAGGGAGATTATGCCATCAACAGCAAGTGACAATGATTTACGGAAGGGATACTTGGAGCTACCCGATTGTCGGATTTTACGATCATAGTATACACGTTCCGTTTTATAGCCTAATTGTGGAATCAGTCCTCGGAGGAATAACGAGTTTTCCGTATATCTAAGCAATTCAGCAAGAGCCCTGCAAGACATCATCCTAAAATCAGCATGACCGGGAATAATCTCAACTCCCATGAAGACCATAAAGGAATAAAAGAAATTTGCAAAGAAGCGTTTCGTTGCAGAATCAGTGCTTCTATCAGCTCGAACACCATAGACAATGTCAAATCCCTGCCGATAAAGCAACAACATATCCCTGCAAGTTCTGATATCATCCTGAAGATCGGCATCGATTGAGATGGATACATCAGCCAAGTCAACCACTACTGACAGGCCCGCCAATAGGGCAGCTTGATGCCCCTTGTTACGTGACAGCCGAAGCCCATTAACCCGTGGATCTTGATCTATCCAAAACTGGATCCCCTTCCAAGTGGCGTCTATACTGCCATCATCCACAAGAAGAATGCCGGATCCGTCCCGCGCCGCCAAATCACTCAAATTGAGTTGATCCAGCTCAGATAGCAGAGCATTGACTGTTTGACCAAGTACCTCCTCCTCATTGTAACAAGGCACAACAAATAAAACAGTGGGGACAGGGCGTAGTTTCATGGCAAAGAGAGTTGGCTAGAACCGAATATCAGTTCTCAAGGGAACCGAGCAACCGCAGAGAGATCTTTTTGGTAGTCATACGGTAAACTTACTGCAGTCAGCCAGGAAAGGCAAATGCAACAACAACGTCCTCAACTAGCTGACTGCTGATGATGCCTTGGTTTGGCTTTGGCGAAATCAGACGCTTCTTGCTGGGTGGCTCGCTGAATACAATCATAGGTTCAGCTTCCATAGCTGTACTGCAAATGATTAGCAACAATTTATTGGTTTCCAATGTGGGTGGATATATAATTGGTAGCATTTCAGGCTACGCAATCCATTCAACATATACATTCAAGACCCCCAGGTCCAAGAGCACAGCAAAAAACTATACCCTAATCATCGGCATCAGTTATTTTGTAAATTTGGGCGCACTTTATAGTGCCTATGCCATGACCGGCAAGGCCCTGTTATCTCAGGCGATTGCCATGGGCGCTTATATCACGGTTAGCTTTTTATTGCAGGCGCGATTCGCATTTCCGGTTAATCTTAGAAAAAGTCCCAAGCCATAACAGAATTTTCGAGCACTAGATCCAAGATCAAGCCATAAGCTTATCCCTCAAGATGGACTCCAGGCCAGCCAGATCCTCATCGGTGATCTTGGTCTGCATCGGGCAATGCTTGGGGCCACACATCGAGCAGAATTCGGCCTGTTTGTAGATGTCAGCGGGCAGGGTTTCGTCGTGGTACTCGCGGGCGCGTTCGGGATCAAGGGAGAGCTCGAACTGCCTGTTCCAGTCGAAGGCGTAGCGGGCGCGGCTGAGTTCGTCGTCGCGGTCACGCGCACCCGGGCGGTGGCGGGCGATGTCGGCGGCGTGGGCCGCGATCTTGTAGGCGATCAGGCCTTCACGCACATCTTCAGCGTTGGGCAGCCCCAGGTGCTCCTTCGGTGTCACGTAGCAGAGCATGGCTGTGCCGTGCCAGCCGGCCAGCGCCGCGCCGATGGCACTGGTGATGTGGTCGTAGCCGGGGGCGATATCCGTGACAAGCGGGCCCAGCACATAGAAGGGCGCCTCGCTGCACTCCTCCATCTGCTTTTTCACGTTGAACTCGATCTGGTCCATTGGCACGTGGCCCGGACCCTCCACCATCACCTGGATGTCGTGCTCCCAGGCGCGGCGGGTGAGCTGGCCGAGGGTCTTGAGTTCGGCCAGCTGGGCGGCATCCGACGCATCGTGCTGACAGCCCGGACGCAGCGAATCGCCCAGGGAGAAGCTGCAGTCGTAGCGCTTGAAGATCTCGATGATGTCGTCGAAGCGCGTGAACAGCGGGTTCTGGCGGTGGTGATGCAGCATCCACTGGGCCAGGATTCCGCCGCCGCGGCTGACGATGCCCGTGAGGCGTCCCTTCACCAGCGGCAGGTGCTCGATCAGCAGGCCGGCATGGATCGTCTGGTAGTCGACCCCCTGCTGGCAGTGCTTCTCGATGATGTGCAGGAAGTCGTCTTCGTCGAGCTTCTCGATCGAGCCGTACACGCTCTCGAGCGCCTGATACACAGGGACGGTGCCGATCGGCACCGTGGAGGCGTTGATGATCGCCGTGCGCACCTCATCGAGGTTGACACCGCCGGTGGAGAGGTCCATCACCGTGTCGGCGCCGTACTTCACAGCCAGACGCAGCTTGGCCACCTCTTCCTCCAGATCCGAGGCATTGGGGGAGGCGCCGATGTTGGCGTTCACCTTGCAGCGGCTGGCGATGCCGATCGCCATCGGCTCCAGGTTGGGGTGGTTGATGTTGGCGGGGATGATCATGCGGCCCCGGGCCACCTCCTCCATCACCAGCGATTCGGGCAGATTCTCCTTCTTGGCCACATAGGCCATCTCTTCGGTGATCAAACCCTGGCGGGCGTAGTGCATCTGCGACACGTTGGCGTCGCCGCGTCGCTTCTCAATCCAGGCGCTGCGCATGATCGACTCGAGAAAGGGGGCGTTCGGACCGGGGGCCGCTGGGAGGCGAGGGCACAACTCCGGATCCGGGCGCCACCGGGACCGATCGGACCGCGGTTGCTTTCGGGACACTTCCCTGCGCCGGCATGACCCGGATCAGGTTCGGAGGGTGTGATCTCAGCCGGGGCCAGTGGCGGTCTTCCGGATGGAAACACGCACGGGCCAGGCACCCCTAGTGACGACCAAAACCTAGCAAGCCTGGCCAGAAACGGACTCTCAGCTCTGAAGACCATTGAGGGCCGCCGCCACCACCCGATGGTCCGGGTCCTGCTGCAGGCCGATCAGCCTCTGCCGTGCCGACTCGGCGATCTCGACCAGGTCCGCGCTGGCACCGGACTCCCGGACGATCCGGCCGAGAATCTCGGCACCGCCCACCCGCACGCTGCCATCGGCATCGGCGATGGCCATCTGGGCCAGTTCCAGCAGCACCTGGGGCTCGATCCCCGGCTGCTCCGCCAGGGCCGAGAGGATGCTGCAGCGCACCAGCCACTGGTCGTCGCCAGTGAACGACCGGCGCAGCAGCGGCCAGGCCCTCTCCACCCCGTAACTGGCCAGGGCGTTGGCGGCCTCGGCGCGCACGTTGGCATCCTCATCGCCGCTGAGGGCCGCCGCCAGCGCCTCCCAGCCGGCCTCGCTGCGCTTCACCCCAAGGCCCGCGCAGCTGATCGAGCGGACGATGAACGGCTCCTGCTCCAGGCCCAGGAGCAGCAGGGGCACGGCCTGCTCCGCCTCCAGCCGGCGCAGCCCCACCAGGGCCGGCAGGGCGCGGGATGGATCACCCGAGACGATGGCCTGGCGAATCTCCTCGGGGTTCAGGCCAGCCGGGCTGGCGGAATCTGGATCGGCCATGACCTGGACTCGGTGTTGGGTGACTTCACCCTCCCACGCCGTTCGTACGATCGCTGCCGGGGGCCTGTGCCGGTGTCGCCTCCTGCAGCGCCTCCAGCCGGGTCCGGCGCCGCCGGGCCCGGCTCACCCCACTGCTCACCAGCAGCCCGGTCCCGATCAGCAGGGCCGGCACCGCCTCGAGCCGCTGGTTGCCTCGGCGGGAGGCCATGCTCACCAGTGCCAGCAGGATCAGCAGCGGGGCCGAGAGGGCCAGCGCCATCCTCAGGGCTGGACGGGACCGGCTCAAGCCTGGCGCTCCATCCAGAGCAGCAGGCTGAGGGTGAGCACCTGGACACCCACCGCCAGAGACCCCTCATCGGGATTGAAGGCGCCGTTGTGCAGGGCTGCGCAGCCCCTGGCCCCCGCCACCCCCAGCCGGAACATCGAGCCCGGCGCGGCGCTGAGCAGTTGGGCGAAGTCCTCGGCCCCCAGAGACGGTTGATCCAGGCGCAGCACCTGCTGGGGGCCCAGCAGGGCCTGGGCGGCTTCCTCGACGATGTCGGTGAGAGCAGGGTCGTTGTGCACCGGCGGCGAAATGCAGCGATAACGCACGCGGGCCTCGCCCCCGTATCCCCGGCAGATGGCGTGGACGGTGTCCTCGATCCAGGCCGGCAGCTCGGCGTGCACGGTGGTGTCCAGGCAGCGGACGGTGCCCAGCAGGCGCACGTGATCGGCGATCACGTTGAAGGCCTTCCCCCCCTCGATCCGGCCGAAGCTCACCACCACCGGGTGCAGAGCATCCAGCCGGCGGCTGATCGCTTCCTGCAGGCCGCTGACCACCCGGGCCGCGATCCAGATCGCATCCGTCGACTGGTGGGGCCGTGCCCCATGGCCCCCTTCCCCCAGCACCTCCACCTCCAGCTCACCGGCAGCGGCGGTGAGGCTGCCGCTGCGCACGCCGATCGTTCCCACCTCAAGGCTGGGGAACACATGCAGCCCGAACAGGGCCTGCACACCCTCCATGGCCCCATCGGCCAGCATCCAGGCCGCCCCCTGGGCGGTTTCCTCCGCCGGTTGGAACAGCAGCCGCACCCTCGCGCTCAGTTGTCCGGCCAGGGGAGCGAGCAACCGCGCCACGCCCAGGCCCACGGCGGTGTGGAGATCATGCCCGCAGGCATGCATCAACCCCTGCTGGCTGGAGGCGAAGGCCAGGCCGGTACGTTCCTCCACCGGCAGAGCATCCATGTCGACCCGCACGGCGACCAGCGGCGCCTCCACAGGTCCCAGCTCGCCCACCACACCGGTGCGGCCGACCCCTTCGCTCACCTGCCAGCCGAGCAGCCGCAGTTCACCGGCCACCAGGGCCGCCGTCTGGTGTTCGGCACCGCTCAGCTCGGGGTGGGCATGGATGTGGCGGCGCAGACCGATCAGCTCGGGGGTGGCCTGCTCCAGAGCCCTGGCCAGATCCAGCCTCTGCCACAGATCCGCCGCTGTACCGCTGGATCGGGGTGGGGCGGCAGAACTCATCGCTGGACCAACTGGAGAAAATTCTCGAGAGCCTGAACCGGGCCAGGGGGCCAGCGTCGGATCTCCAGCAACCATTCTGGCTGGCGGTAGCGGGGATCCAGTCCCGAGGCCGCCGCCCAGTTGCTTTCCGCTTCACCGACGGCGCCCCGTTGCCAGAGCAGAGCCGTCAGGGCCGCCCGTGCGTCAGCGAACAGGGGGTAGCGGCGCACCAGCTTGCGCAGGTCCCGCTCCGCCTCGGCGGGCTCCCCGAGCTGAAAGGCGGCCAGGGCTGCGCTCGAGCGGGCCATGGCAAAGCCCGGCCGGGCCGCCGCCGCCGCCTCGAAGCAGTCTCTGGCCTGATCCCAATGGCCAAGGGAACCCTGCACATTGCCGAGGTTGTAGAGAGCTGACGCCTCGTCAGGATCCCGCTCGAGAATCCAGTGGTAATCGGCGGCGGCCCGGTCCCACTGGCCCAGGGCCTCTTCGGCGGTGCCGCGGTTGAGGTGGGGATCGGGGTTGAGGGGATCGAGCGCCATCGCCCGCTCCTGATCCGCGATCGCCTGCTCGGCCCGCCCCAGAGCCAGCTGCACATTGCCATGGTTGCTCCAGGCGGCGGCATCGTCGGGAGCCTGCTCGAGCACCTGATCCCAGAGGGGCAGGGCATCACCGAAGCGGCCCTCGCGGCTGGCCGCGAGGGCCTTCTCGAACAACTGCGGCAACGGCTGGGAGCGCTGCGGCGTTGCAGGCGGCGCCGGTGCAGCGGGGCTGGCCCAGAGCGGTCCTGGAGCCGGCAGCAGCAGAGCCAGCCCCAGGCCGGCCGCCAGCAGGGCCCTGCCCATGGCCCGCAGGCCTGTCACGGTCCTGAGCAGGAGCTGCCGACACCAGCCAGCCATCAGGCGGCCTCCGGCCAGCCCAGATGGCGCCGAGCCGCCTCGGTGGCCACGCGCCCCCGGGGGGTGCGTTGCAGGAAGCCGAGCTGGAGCAGAAACGGCTCCACAACGGTTTCCAGGGTGATCGGGTCTTCGCCGAGACCGGCGGCCAGGGTGTCGAGGCCGACGGGACCACCGCCATAGCCACTGAGCAGCAACTCCAGAAGACGGCGATCGCTGGCATCGAGGCCGCGGGCATCCACCCGGTGCAGGCTGAGGGCCTCGGCCACCAGGGCCGGCCCGATGCGCGCTTCCCCCTGAACACTGGCCACATCGCGCACCCGCCGCAGCAGGCGGTTGGCGATCCTGGGCGTGCCGCGGCAGCGGCGGGCCACCTCGATGGCCGCCTCGGCCTCCAGCACCAGACCGATCAGCCCGGCGGCCCGCTCGACGATCGCCCGCAGGTCCTCGACGGTGTAGAACTCCAGCCGCTGGATCAGCCCGAAGCGGTCGCGCAGCGGTGAACTGAGGGCACCGGCCCGCGTGGTGGCGCCCACCAGGGTGAAGGGGGCGAGCGGCACCGCCCGGGTGCGGGCCGTGGTGCCCCTGCCCACGGTGAGATCGAGGCGGAAGTCCTCCATCGCCGGATAGAGCAGTTCCTCGGCCACACGGTTCAGCCGGTGAATCTCATCGATGAACAGCACCTCGTTCGGGCGCAGGTTCACCAGCAGACCGATGATGTCGCGCGGGCGCTCCAGGGCCGGTGCGCTGGTGATGCGGCAGCGCACCCCCAGTTCCTCGGCCAGCACCAGGGCCATGGTGGTCTTGCCCAGGCCGGGGGGGCCGTAGAGCAACACGTGATCGAGGGCTTCGGCCCGCTGGCGCGTGGCCTCCACGGCGATGCCCAGCACCTGCTTGAGCTCGCTCTGGCCGATGTAATCACTCAGGCGGCGCGGCCGCAGCCCGTCCTCCCGGTTGGGCAGTGGGGCTTCCTCTTCGGCCGTCAGCGGATCCTGGCTGGGACCGGTTGACCGCTGGCGCGGATCCAGCAGCCGTGGGGGCGGCTGGGCGCCGGATCCGGCTGCGGAGGAGACAATCGCCATGGCCCCGAGAGTAGGCAGGCCAGGCCGTGGATAGGGTCAGCTCAGCAGAGGGGAGGTCGATGGCCAAAGGCGCGGGCAAGAAAGCGGCCAGGGCGGCACGGGATGCCTCCAACCGGTTGCTGGCCGACAACCGCTTCGCACGTCATCAATACGAGATCCTCGAAACGCTGGAAACCGGCATCGAGCTGGTGGGCACCGAAGTGAAGTCGATCCGGGCAGGCAAGGCCAACCTGCGCGACGGCTTCGCCCTGATCCGCCATGGTGAACTGCAGCTGCACAACGTGCACATCTCGCCCCACAGCCACGCGGGCGCCTATTTCAACCACGAGCCTCTGCGCACCCGCAAGCTGCTGGCCCACCGCCGCGAGATCGACAAACTGCGGGTGGCTCTCGACCAGAAGGGCCTCACCCTGGTGCCCCTGAACCTGCACCTCAAGGGCTCCTGGATCAAGCTCACCCTGGGGCTGGCCAAGGGCCGCAAGCTGCACGACAAACGTCAGGAGGAGCGCCGCAAGGATGCCGACCGGGAGGTGCGCTCCGCCCTGGCCCGCCTCTAGCCATACAGTCCCAGCAGTTGCGGGGCACTGGGATGTCGGCACTGACGCGCTGTCTTCAGGAAGAAGCGGCCGCCATCGCCGCCGCCTCCGGGCGTCTCGATGCCGGGCAGGTGGACGCGGCCCTGGTGCTGCTCGACCGCTGCGCCGACCAGCGCGCCAAGCTGGTGATCACCGGGGTGGGCAAGAGCGGCATCGTGGCGCGCAAGATCGCCGCCACCTTCTCCTCGATCGGGCTGATGGCCCTCTACCTCAACCCCCTCGACGCTCTGCACGGGGATCTCGGGGTGGTGGCCCCCGAGGATGTGGTTCTGCTGCTCTCCAACAGCGGCGAGACCCAGGAGCTCCTGGAGATCCTCCCCCACCTGCGCCGCCGCGGCACCGGCCGCATCGCCTTGGTGGGCCGGGTGGCCTCCAGCCTGGCCCGGGGCTGTGAGGTGGTGCTGGACGGCTCCGTCGACCGGGAAGTGTGCCCCCTCAACCTGGCGCCCACCGCCAGCACCGCAGTGGCGATGGCGATCGGCGATGCCCTGGCGGCGGTGTGGATGGAGCGACGAGGGATCTCACCGGCGGATTTCGCCCTGAACCATCCCGCCGGAGCCCTGGGCAAGCAGCTCACCCTCACGGTGGGGGATCTGATGGTGCCCACCGCCCGGCTCCATCCCCTCGAGGAGTGCGCGAGCCTCAGCGAGGTGATCGCCGGGCTCACCGGCGGTGGGGTGGGGGCCTGCTGGGTGCGCCGGGCCGACAACGACTGCCTGCTGGCCGGGCTGATCACTGACGGCGACCTGCGCCGGGCCCTGGAGCAGCATGCGCCCACCACATGGGGTGAGCTGCGGGCCACCGATCTGATGACCGTCGATCCGATCACCGTGGCGGCCGACCTGCTGGCGGTGGAGGCCCTGGAGCGGATGGAGCGCAACCGTCGCAAGCCGATCGGTGTGCTGCCGGTGCTGGGTGAGGGGGGGCCGATGCTGGGGCTGCTGCGGCTTCACGATCTGGTGCAGGCGGGCCTGACCCCTTCCGCCGGTTGAGCGCTCAGGCGGGGGCGTCCGCCGCGATGGCGCGGGCCTGCTCCAGCTGCTCGGCGGTGTCCACCGAGAGGAAATCGCCTTCCACGGGGAAGGTCCCCACCGGGATGCCGGCCTCGATCAGCCGCAGCTGCTCGAGCTTTTCGATCTGCTCCAGCGGCGAGGCGGGCAGACCACTCCAGCGCGCCAGCACATCGGCCCGGTAGCCATAGATCCCCACATGACCCCAGTAGGGCGCGTGCTCGGACCAGTCGGCGGGCTCGACGCCGCGCACGTGGGGCAGGGCCGACCGGGAGAAGTAGAGGGCGCGGCCGTCCGCCGCCAGCAGCGTCTTGACCACATTCGGGTTGTGCACCTTCTCCGCCCCCATCCGGTACACCGGGGTGAGCACGGAAGGGGCCGGCATGGTGCTGGCAAAGGCCTCAGCCATGGCATCGATCACGGCCGGATCGATGAACGGCTGATCCCCCTGGACGTTGATGATGACCGTGCGGGCGGGATCCAACGGGGCAGCGCCCGGTCCGGCGACGGCGACGGCGGCCTGGGCCATGAGCGCGTCCACCACGGAAGCGAGCCGGTCGCTGCCGGAGCTGCAGGAGGCCGCCGTCATCAGCACGGGGAAGCCCCAGGCGTCCGCTTCCCGGCGCAGCAGGTCGCTGTCGGTGCAGAGCACCACCGCTGCAGCCCGCCGCGAACTCCGGCAGCACTCCAGAACCCGCCGCAGCATCGGCTGTCCGCCGATGTCGGCCATCACCTTGTTGGGCAGACGGGACGACTCGAGCCGGGCGGGCACCGCCACCAGGGAGGTCCAGGGGGCCGCTGCCTCCTGCTGCAGGTCCGCCTCGTTCACCGCTGGTGCCGGCCGCTGATGCGGAGCCTATCGCCAGGCCGCCGTGAGCTCCCGGGCCTGGTGCACCAGCTGCTCCACCTGCCAAGTCGGCGCTGCGGCCCGCTCGCCCGAGGCCACGGACCGGTAGAGATCGGCCACCCTCCAGGCTTCGCTGGCGGGGTCCTCGCCATGGCGCGGAATCAGGTGCACATGCAGATGTCGGGCCCCTTCCCCGAAGGCGATGGCGTACACCCTCCCGCAGCCGGTGAGGATGCGCACCAGAGCGCTGCAGCGCTGCAGCATCGGACCGAAGGCCACGGCCTCGTCCGGCTGGAAGTCGATCGGGCCACCGAGATGGCGGCGGGCATCCAGCAGCAACCAGCCCGCCAGGGGGGCCGGCCGGGGGTGATGGCGCAGCAGCCAGGGCCCGAGGCGAAGGATTTCGTCGCGGGCCAGCGCCTCCTCATCGCCATGAAGGCGACAGATCCCGCAGGGGGCCTGGCCGCTTGGCGGACCGGAGCCCTCCTGCGAAGCTGCGCTCAGCTGCGGATCGCTCATCACTGCCGTTCCTCCCGGTTCCGTGCCCGTGGTGCTCAGCGTGGCGTACCACAGCCTCGAGGCCCTACAGCAGCTGGGGGCCGATCTGGCCCGCCAGAGCCTGCACCCCTTCCGCTGGCTGGTGGTGGACAACAGCCCGGAGTCGGCACCGCTGCGGGCCAGCGACCTCAGCGGCGGCGGCGGCCTCCCGCTGGATCTGGTGGCGGGTCGTGAAGGGGATGGCTTCGGGGCGGGCTGCAACCGGGGCTTCGAGCACCTTTCCCGCCAGGGCTGGGGGGGCTGGATCTGGCTGCTCAATCCCGACACCGCCCTGCCAGCCGGAGATGAACTGGAACGACTGAGCCTGGCCCTGGCACAGCTGCCGCCGCGAGCCCTGCTGGGCACCGCCGTGCGCAGCGGAAGTGGCGAGCTCGAGCCCAGCGGTGGCTGGATCGATCCCGGCCTCGACTTCCGTCGCCGCCGGGTGGGTGAGGCCGTCGCTGCCGGCCAAGGCGGCGGCACCGTGCAGCTCGACTGGCTGAGCGGCTGCAGCCTGGTGATCCGGCCAAGCGCCCACATCCCATCGGCCCGCTTCGATCCGGCCTTCCCCCTCTATTACGAGGACATGGACCTCTGCCTGCGGCTGTCGGCGACTGGCGCCCCGGTGCTGTGGTGGCCCGCGCTGGCGGTGACCCACCAGCGCGGCGCGGGCAGCCACACCCCCAGCGAGCGGCGCCAGCGGCTCTCAACGCTGAGCTACCTGCGCTTCCTGCGCCGCCACAGGCCCGGCTGGGTACTCGCCCTGCGCAGCCTGCGGTTGCTGGTCATGACGCTGCTGCGGCTGCCGAGGCGGCCGAAACGCAGCTGGGCGACGCTGGTGGCGATGGTGGAAGCCATGGCTTCCTTCCCCAGCCACGATGCGGTGGAGTCCCCAGGGCGATGACTGCGGCGATCCCCCTGGCCCTGTTCAACGGCAGTTATCTCGGCGTCCGGCCCACCGGCATCGGTGTGGTGGCCAGGGAGCTGGCGGCGGCCCTGGATCCGGCCCTCGTGCCGCTGCTGGATCCCTGCGGCGGTGACCGGCCCGGCAGCCTGGCCATCCCCGCCAACCTCTCGCCCGAGCACGGCCGCGCCGGCCACCTGCGCCGGCTGCTCTGGACCCAGCGGGAGCTCCCGAAACTGCTCCGCCGCAGCGGGGCGCCGCTGCTGCTCTCGCCCCTGCCGGAAGCCCCCCTGGGGCGGGGGGTGCGCTCCGTGGTGCTCGCCCATGACCTGCTGCCCCTGCGCTATCCGCAGCTCACCCCACTGCTGGCGTACCACCTGGCCTATGTGCCCCTGGTGCTGCACAGGGCGGTCCGGGTGCTCTGCAACTCCGAAGCCACCGCCCGGGAGGTGCACCAGCGACTGGGGGTTCCCGCCAAACGGCTGGTGCCGATCCGGCTGGGATTCAGCCCGGGCCTGCTGCGGCCCCTGGGGCTGGAACGGCAGCCGTTTTTTCTGGTGCTCGGCCGCCACGACCCCCACAAGAACCTGGAGCGGGTGCTGCGGGCCTTCGCGGGGCTGCGCGACCGCGACCACCGTCTGGCCCTGGTGGGCCCCCAGGATCCCCGCTACACGCCACGCCTGCGGCGCCTGGCCAGCGAGCTGGGCATCGCCGGCCGCTGCGACTGGCACCACTGGGTGAGCGACCAGGAGCGGCTGAACTTGCTCAACCGCTGCCGCGGACTGGTGATGGCCAGCCTCTGGGAGGGTTTCGGGCTGCCGGCCCTGGAGGGGATGGCCTGCGGCGCCCCCGTGATCGCCGCTGAGGCCGGGGCCCTGCCGGAGGTGGTGGGGGAGGCTGCCCTGCGGGTGGATCCACGCTCGGTCGCAGCAATCTGCGCGGCCATGGACGAGCTGATTCACTCCACCTGGCTAGAGAAAAAACTGTCGGACGTCGGACCGATCAGGGCGCAACGTTTCAGTTGGCAAGAAACTGGAGTACAGGTCGAAGCCGTGCTCCAGTCGTTGCTGTGAAGACATAAATCCTGCAAGGCAACTGTGGCAATCACAAGGTCAATTCAGGGACCATCACCTCGACCCAATAACCGGGTTGATTCGAAGTGTTTCATCGTAACAATCGCCTAAACTCACAGCTTTTTGACTTGGATCCCAGAAACTGAACCAGCCCCTAGAAGAGCTTCCCTACCCGCGAGACCTGACCAGGAGAAGCCCCATGAAACGCAAACGCCACACACCCGAGCAGATCATCCGCAAGCTGCGCACCGCCGAGGAGCTGCTCAATCAGGGCCAGACTGTTGCCGAGATCCTCAGAACTTTGGAGGTGTCCGCACCCACGTATCACCACTGGCAGCAGCTGTACCGATGAATAATGGTCCTGAGTTCATCGCCTATGCACTGCAGAAGTGGTGCACAGGAAAAGGAAAAGGTATTGGCATTGCAGCATCTGATCGAGTACAACACGTACAGATCACATTGGTCACTCCACAGGCGTACGCCCATGGAAATCATCCAGCAATGGAGCGCTGAAATTCGTCACTACCCCCCCATGGAGCGGTAGCCGTTGAGGGTGGATGGCCTGCTGATGAAAGTGACCCAGCCCCGATCAATCGTTCTATGATCATTTTTACATAAAGCCCCTGCACACTTGCAGCCGCTGCTGAAGCAGCTTCCTGTCCTGCGAGGATCCCATTCCAAGAGCTGGCCCCTTCCGCTCTCTGAAGGTCCGGAGCTCCTGCCAGGAGCTTCTCCGCCCGATGACCACTGCGATGATTCCCGTGCTGTGTCGATGGCTTCTGTCAGTGACGACCCTTCTATTGCTTTCCGGTTGCGGAGGGAGGCAACAGTTGGCACCACGGGAACTTGCCCTACGCTTCACCATCGGAGCCAAGACCCCGGTCACCCACTACGACCTGATGGGAGAACGGCCAATTTCCTTCACGGTTGATGAAGAGACGCTCAGCTGCCGGGGCAATGCAGGCTTCTCCCAATTTGTGCCGGAGGCACCAGTTGAGATCCGTGATGAACGGGGAACCCTCATTGGCAAGGCGGAGCTGGGCCCGGGCAGAGTCACGCTGACCTCGCCGGATCAGGAGGGCAGGAATCGCTATCAAGCCTGCACGTTCGAGCAGAGAATTCCCCTCAATGGGCCGGCACGCATTTATAGCATTCGAATTTCGGGGGAGAGGTTCGTGCGCCGCGAACACATCTCGACGCTGCTGCGCACAAACGGGGAAATTCGCTACTTCACAGACTAAGCCTCTTCCCGAACCAGAAGCGTGGAGCAGAAAGGAGCCGCAAGAAAAGTACCGAACAATATCATTAATACTGGCACCTTTATCATACCCAGCTCCACCATGTTGAACAAGAAAAGATAGAATACAATAGCGCTGCCGCTGAATAGCAGCAAAAGGGATGGCGATCGATCCGCCTTGGACATGTTCTTGATCACACGCCACAGAATCCAGCTCATGGCCGGTAGCAGGAAAAGGGTTCCTACCAGACCAGTCTCGGCCCAGATCTGCAAGATCAGATTATGGGCGTGGCTGAGGCTTCTGCCTACTGCCTCTGCCGGGCACATCCCCCTCATGACACTGCCGTATCCCACTCCATAGATGAAGCGGTTGTTACCAGTAAAGGGAAGGCCCAGGTAACAGGAATACACCCTGATCCGGCTGGCGTCATTCTCCAGGTTCTCCTCCCCGTACATCTGATAAAGCCCAGCGGACAGCATCGGATCAGGGGAAGACATAATCAGTACCGACAGCCCAACGGCAAGCGCCAAAAGGAGTAAGCCACCAGCGATTATGATTTTTTTATGCCGTAAAAGAGGGTTACTGCTTCTCACCGCTTCCATCGGCCTGCGGCACCAGAGCAGCAGAGCGCTCAGCAAGAGCGCCACCAACAGCATCGCAATTCCGGCCCTGGAATCGGCCGCTCTTAACAACAGCAGACTGGCGCCCAGGGAACCAGTGAACAGCAACCTTGTCCACAAGTTTCGACTGGCCGCCAGGCTGGTTCCACCACAGAGCACCGCGAGACCTGCCAGCAGGGCTGTCTGGTTTTTGGTCAGTGCCAGAGCGTGATATTCGATCCCAAAACGGACAAAATCAAACACAACCTGGAAGTTGCCGATGACACCGATCAGAATCCCCACGGCCACTGCCCCCATCGTGCGCAACCACCAGCCTCGCCTCTGGCCGTAGCCACAGAGAAAGGCCGCAACGATCAACACCATATCCATATGGGAGGAGGGAATCGTGCCCTCATCCAGCACCACTTGACGCACGTTGAGCATCAGCATCCCCAGGACAGCCAGGGACCAGGGTCGTGAGGATGCATGCCCCACTAGGACCAAAAACATCCACAACAATCCACAGGCGGAGCTTGGCTGCAGGTTCTCCGTGACGAACAGCAGAGCGATGGCCAGGCACAACAGGATGGCCTGACCTACTCCGGAGATCCCTCTCAGGCTTAGGGATGGCATACGGAGAAAATCTGAAACACCCTGCCGGCCGCCCGCACCGATCGAAGGGCGGGCCTTCATTCCAGCCCTTCGATCGGTGCCAGGTGGGGATCGAGAATCTTCGGACCCATCCCTTCAAACTTTACGGCGATCGAGATCTTCTCACCCGAACCGAAGCGATGGGTCACGATGCCTTCACCGAAGCTGTCGTGCCGCAACCGGTCTCCCACGGACCAGTCCCTGGTATGGCCCCGTCGCCGCTTGGTAGTAGCCGGATCGCCTCTGGATCCCCCAGAGGCCACCTGGAGGTTGTCTTCACGATCCACTCGGGTCAGTCTTTCTAGCCGCTGGTCCCGCCGCAGGGCCGCACCACCACTACGCGGGATGTCCCCCTGGATCAGGTCATCCGGCAGTTCCGAGAGAAACACCGAGGGCAACGCCGGCTCGCGCATGCCCCCCCACAGACGCCTCTCGCAGGCGTGGGTCAGGAATAGCCGCTCCTTGGCCCGGGTCATCCCCACGTAACAGAGCCGACGCTCCTCCTCAAGGGAGGAGGGGTCGTCGAGGGAGCGGTAACTGGGGAAGAGACCCTGCTCCATTCCCACCAGGAACACCACAGGAAACTCCAGGCCCTTGCTTGCGTGGAGAGTCATCAGGATGACACGGTCAGCGGCGGTGTCCTTGTCATCGGCATCGCTAGAAAGGGCCGCTGAAGCCAGGAACCCTTCCAGGCTTGCCTCCTCATTCTCCTCCTGGAACTGTAGTGCCGCATTCACCAACTCCTGCAGGTTGCGCCTGCGCTCTTCGGCCTCATCGTCGGCCTCTGCGATCAGTTCGGCCACATAGCCGCTCTGCTCCATCACCCTTTGCACCATTTCAGAGGGCGAGGCGTCCTGGACTCGCCGCCGCAAATCGTGAATCAGTTCGCTGAATTGCAACAGACCCCGGGCGGAGCGGCCCGCCAGGGAACGTACCGCCTCCTGATCGCTGACCACCTCCCAGAGGGGCACCCCCAGCTGGTTGGCGACATCGGTGAGCCGTTCCAGGGTGGTCTTGCCGATGCCTCGCCGCGGCACATTGAGCACCCGCAGCAAGCTGACATTGTCGGCCGGATTCACCAGCAGTCGCAGGTAGCCCAGGATGTCCTTGATCTCCCGCCGGTCGTAGAAACGCAGCCCCCCCACCACCAGGTAGGGGATCCCCCAGCGCACCAGCGCTTCCTCCAGCGCCCGCGACTGGGCATTTGTGCGATAGAGCACCGCCATGTCTCCCCAGCGCAAATCCGGGTGGGCCGCCTCCAGCGTGCGCATCCGATGCACCACCGCCTCGGCCTCGGCGATCTCGTCGTCGCAGCGGGTGAGCCTGATCGGTTCCCCCTCGCCGCGGGTGGGCCGCAGGATCTTGTCGATCCGTTCTCGGTTGTTGGCGATCAGGGCGTTGGCCGCCTCCAGGATGGTGGCGGTTGAGCGGTAGTTCTCCTCCAGCTTCACCATGGTGGCGGTGCTGTCGGCGCCGGCCCCATCGCCGAAGTCGTCCTGGAAGCCCATCAAGATGGTGAAGTCGGCCGCCCGGAAGCTGTAGATGCTTTGATCGGCGTCCCCCACCACGAACACCGAGCGGCCGCTCCAATTCTCGAACGTCTCGGGATCCTGACCATCGGTGACCAGCAGCTTGATCAGTTCGTACTGGGTGCGGTTGGTATCCTGGTATTCATCCACCAGCACGTGGCGGAAACGGCGGTGCCAGTAGGCGCGCACCTGCTCGTTCTGGCGCAGCAGCTGGACGGGTAGCAGCAGCAGATCGTCGAAATCGAGGGAGTTGTTGGCAGCCAGGGCGCGGCGGTAGAGGCGGTAGGCCTCGGCGATCTTGCGGTCCCGCATCCCCTGGGCCTGGGCCTCCAGCTGCTCCGGCAGCCAGCCCTGGTTCTTGGCGTTGCTGATCGCCCAGCGCACCTTCTTCGGTTCGAAGCGCTTGGGATCCAGCTGCATCTCCTTGGTCACGATCTCCTTAACCAAGGATTGGGCGTCCCCCTCGTCATAGATAGAGAACTGGCGCGTCCAGATGAGACCCTCGGGATCCCTGAACTTGTCGACGTCGAAACGCAGCAGGCGGGAGAAAAGGGCGTGGAAGGTGCCGATCCAGAGATCCTTGATCACCTCCTGGTAGACGCGGGCCCGCAGCTGGCGCTGCTGCAATGCCGGCAGAGTGCTCCAGGGCTGGCAGAACTGGCTCTGGGCCAGGCGTTCGGCTAGCAGCACCTCCAGCCGCTCCTTCATGCCCCGGGCCGCCTTGTTGGTAAAGGTCACCGCCAGCAGCTCGGCTGGATCCACACCGTGGTGACCGATCAAATGGGCGATGCGATGGGTGAGGGCCCGGGTCTTGCCGCTTCCGGCACCCGCCACCACCAGCAGGGGGCCAGTGTGATGATCCACTGCCCGGCGCTGGGCTTCATTGAGGCCGGAGAGAAAACCATTCGAACCGTTGGCACTGGACCCGAGGGCCCTGAAGCCGTTGGCACTTGGACCGTCGGAGGATGGGTTGTTGCTGGCCATGCCACCCAGACTAAAGGGCGGTCACGGTGCAAAAACGCCTGGGGAGCCTGAACGCAGCCCCGTCCCCACTCCGATGACAGGGAAACGAACGGTCGGTTACTCTATTAACCATTTTAATTAAAATCAAGCTGAGGTTCGCCAAGTGACCGATAAGCCGGATCACAATCGTCCGAGTTGCGTAGATAGATGGCTTCGGAAGTTCGGGGCCGAACGGGAAGAGCTTCTGCTGGTTGGCGTCAGCCTGACGACAGCCCTGCTCACCCTGGCGACCTTGCCGGGGCATTATGCCTCGTTCCGGCATCTGGATGTAAGACACAATCATCGATTATTGAATTCAGTCCGCGCCTGGACTGATTATGGGTTCTGGAACCTGGGAGGCTTTCTGAACTTCGAGTACGACTACACAGGCCCGCCGCAAGAAAATCTTTTACTATACAAGTCCCACGTCTCCCTTTATGCTCTCCCCCACTATTTTGCCTATTCCCTGGCAGGCGAGCGCGGTTACTGGTTGGTCGTCGGCTGGATACCGGTTCTCTCGGCCCTGGTTATAGCCCTCTCGCTTGCGGTGATCGCTTTTTGCTCTACTGCCAGTCTTGTTGCTGACTCGGTGCCTGGGAGAAGATTTCGCGGTACCCCGTGGGTCGCGGGGGCCGCGGCGTTCTCGATCGCCTTCACCAGTGAGCCGATCTGGAGCATGGCCTGGGACACCTTTGATGGATCCCTCTCGATCCTCCTGCTGATCGTCTCTGGCGCAATCGCCATCGGGAGAGGGAATCGGCCCCTTTGGAATGGGCTGTCCACGTCCTTCCTGCTGCTTTCCGCCCTAGTCTGCGGCCGCTTCGGCATCTTACTCGCCATCGTCTTGATGGTGGTGAAACTGACCACCTCAGGACGACGACTGAGGCCTGGGAAGAAGGGCATGAGCCTCGCGGCGGAGGAGCAGCCCTGGCTTCGATGGCCGGTGATCACAGCAACGCTCCTCCTCGGAGCCGTTCATTACCTGAGAGTGTTCGTCTACGAAAAATTTCTGGGCTTTGCGCTGCACGGCCAAAACCCCTGGTATCGCCTCGGGTTCACCCATCTGTTCAAGGAACAAGGTCAGGCAGATATAGACTATCAAACTCCACTTAGCGCCTTCACCTTTCTATGGCGCCAGTCGGAGGAAGCCATAGGCCTGCTTCCACCATATATGAACAGCTACCACTTTCTGATCTGGACATTTGCCGTGCTGAGCTTTGCTTTTCTGGCCTCAAGAAAACGATATTTTCCAGAAAAGTCCTATTGGGAGGTCTTTCTGCTTCTGCCGCTGATCTGGTCGCTGCTTCTCAATCAGTCAACAGCAGAACATCCAGATCTCACAGCAATATTCTGGCTGCCAGCCTACGTACTTGGCCTGTCATCTGCCCTGTCATGGCTCTACCGTTTTCTATGCCACAGATTACGAAAGGCTGCTGCTCTGTGGTGGACTGCAAGTTGCCTCTACCTGCTTTTTCTCTGGCAGATTCAGTATTTCCTGCGTGCTTATCCCCAGCTCCATTGAGCGATGGAGTGCAGCGCTCCCTGAGGTGGGTGCCTTTATAGACAGTTCTGGCCCCTGTCATCATTAACTCCATACGGAAGAAACATGATCCAATCTCAGAGTAATTCTCATGGAGAATTCTGCGCCTCCCAGCACGGTGTGGGGCCTTACATGGCAATACATCCATAGAAACCGGGCCAGGCTGATCTCGGGCTCCCATCCATCGCTGTCGGCACGTACATACACCTCCTCGTATTGACCGTGCGCCACAGCCGTTCCACCTACGGATATCGTCGTAGCAGCGCATCCTTCCGGACCAGCTGATCCCGATCCCCTAAGCCTGCAGCCTGGCAACGAAGTCAGCGGAGGTGAACTGCCCGGATTCAAGGGATTGATCCAACACCCCTTCCGTTTAGGGTTGACCAGCGATGACGAGCCAACCCCAAAGACAGATGGAGCTGCGGGCTCAACGCGGCTTGATGCGTTCGCCGGGTAGGCCACCCGTTGAGCTGCGTCAGCAATGCGTTCTGTTCTGGCTTGCCATCGCTGCAGGCTGATCCAGCAGTGGTGCCGCAGATAGAGCCGGAGTACCACAACCCAACGGCACACAATGGTTCCGAAACGCCGGCGGTCTGCCACTACTCGATCTCGGTCAGCTATCGGGTCGCTTCTGGTGCTTGGAAGAGAGGGAGGAGATCGCCATTCTCCACGCTCAGAAACTGGGTGTACGGGCTATTGGCAGGGCACTGGGCCGAGCTCCATCCACCATCAACAGAGAACGTCGCCGGAATGCCTCAAAGCGGACAAGCGACCTGGGGTTCCGCCGATTTCGTGGACACCGATCAAGGGTTCACGCGAGTGAGTGTTGGAGAAATGATGAACCCCTGCTCACAGTCGATCGTGCTGAGGTAACCGATCGTTGAATGGCGGCGCTCGCGGTTGTAATAGCCCTCGATCCAGAAGGCCAGATCGCGCTGCAGCTGCTGGGCTGAGATCAAGGCTTCTCGATTGTCATCGAGGTCGAGTTCCAGTGTGAGGGTGGAGAAAAAGCTTTCCACCACCGCGTTGTCCCAGCAGCAGCCCTTGGTGGACATGCTGCAGCCAATCTTGTGGCTCTCCAGAAGCTGGCGGTAGTCAGTCGCCCGGTACTGGCTGCCTTGGTCCGTATGGAGGAGAAGCTGCTCGGGCTCCACCCGTCGGTGGCCGAGGGCCCGGTTGAGCGCCTCGATCACCAGGGTGGCATCCATCCGGTGATCCAGCGTCCAGCCAACGACGCGACGACTGAACAGATCGATCCAGATGGCCAGGTACCGCCAGCCCTCGTTGGTGCGGATGTCAGTGATGTCACCCGCCCAGCGGAGGTTCGGCACTGGGGGCTGGAAGTCCTGCTGCAGCAGGTTCGCCACCACCCCACAGGCCCCGCGACTGGCCTTGGCGCAGGGCCTGAACGCCTTGTGGGTTCTGGCCCTCAGCTCCGCTCGTCGCATGAGCCGAGCGACTCGATGGCGGCCGATCTGCCGGCCTGATGAACGGAGCTCCTGGTGAACCCGGGGGGAGCCGTAGAAGCCGCGGTGCTGCTCAAACACCGCCACGATCTCAGCGGTGATCACGGCGTTCTCGGCCGCCCGCTTTCCCGGCGCTTCCTGCCGCTGCCGCCAGGTGTTGTAGCCGCTGCGGGCCACCCCCAGCTGCCGGCACAGCCAGCAGACAGAGTAACACGCGGCCAGCTGGTCGATCAGGCGAAACCTCTCGGCGGCAGCTGCTCCTTGGCAAAGTGCGCTGCCGCCAGCCTGAAAAAATCCTTCTCCCTCCTCAGCTCGCGGTTCTCTTTGCGGAGCCGGTTGAGCTCGGCGCGCTCCTCGCTGGTGAGCAGGCCCTGATCTTTCGAGCCCGGCTGGCCGCAATCAATGCGGGCTTGCCGCACCCAGCGGGCCAGGCTGCTGGAGGGAAGGCCAAGGCGCTGAGCGACGGTGTTGCAGGAAAGGCCCTCCTGCAGGCAGAACTCCACGGCCTCCGCCTTCTGCTGCGCCGTGAACCGGCGCCGTGATCTGGTGGGGTTGGTCATCGATGGACAGTCTGGTGGTCATGGCGTGACCCTTATCGACTTGTCCACGAAATCGGGGGAACCCTAGTTCGGCGGGATCATGCGCTCGCGGATCGCTTCCCCCACAGCGGCGTCACAGGTCCGAGTGGACATAGTCGTCGCTTGTCCCCCAGGTGGATGGATCAGGCCGAGCGGACTTCTTTGCTGACACTTGTGGTCCTATCAAGCCGCTTTAGGACTTGTCAAGCAGGCTACAAACTGTTGCCATTGAGATTATCGACTGATCGCGACCAGAAGAAAAGCGTTGACCTCACTTGCATCGTTTACTGCAACGGACGACTTCAAGGCGTAGCCCTTGAAATTAATACTTAGACCTTTGGAATTGACAACATTATCCAAGGCTGCATGGCCCTGGGATGATGGCTGATAGAGACTACCATAGCCTATTATCTCCATACTTGGAGAAAGCAACGCGACAAGACTCGCGCGGCCATCTTGGGTCGGACAGACCAAGAATCCCTCTACTGACACAAAGCGCTTCTCGGCGTCACCGATCTCGCGATGTTCGAAGCGCTTGATACGGCAGGGCTTCGCAGGTGGTGCAACAGTGTACTGTTGGCCCAGGTTCTCATTCAATTGGCGGTAGGGCAGCCTGCCGGGCAGTCCAGTTCGATGCCGAATCGCATCACGGCCCGAGTCAAGAATTTTACGGCCATCTCCATAGGGATAGATCGTATCAATCTGATCTTTGTCATGTACACCCAGCACAACGGCCAGCAGAGCGACCTCCCGTTCAAACAGTCGTGCGTTGAACGGCCGAAGTGCCTTGAACTGTTCGCGGGCCATCAGAACCAGAAGCAGGATTCCCGCCGCTAAGCTGGTGATTTTGCGGCGGCGGGATAGGATCTCGCATCGTGGCAGTACAAGCAGAGCAAAGGCTACCCAGGCCATCAACGAAGACGGGAGGTAGCGACTGGAGAGCGATTGCTCCACGCCGAAAAGAAGTCGGCCACTCGCCGCTCCGGCAGCACCGATCACCACAAACAACAAGAAGAACAGCAGAGCCAGATCGAGGGAATGGAGAGAAGGGCGGCGGACGGCTTGCCAGAAAACTAACAATGAGGTGATCACCAAGAACAGGCTGGCCACAATTGCCATGACGAAGCCTATGCTGCCTCCATCAACTAGATGGTAAATGGGGCTACCAAGGTAAAGAAGAACATAGGAAATGAGCGGCAAGAAGTTTGCGGAGATCTCGGCAAGGAATCCGCCGCTTCCAGATGAAATCGAATAGCCATAGAAGAACACAACTGCAGACATGACTGCATTGATCGTCAAGAGAGCCACATATCCCTTCGGCTTCCGGGAAACAAGCGCATAGACGGCCACTAAAGGCAGGGTTAGTACCCCGTTGGCCATTGTACCAATCGCTAACCAGCCCAGGACAATCGCCGCAAGAATCAAGCGATTCGGCCGGGACGATCGCACAGTTGAATGCAACAGCAACAAGCATGCGAGGGTCAACAGGAGCACCAGAAAGAAATGGATGTTCAAGCCCCAAGCAATGGCTTCATATTGCATCCACTGGAATAGCCAGGCAGCAATGAGCATCTTCAGGGAAAACAAACCATAGACGGAGATCTTCCCTGCCAATTTCTCGTTGAGAATTTTCCAAAAGAGGTAGACGCTAAGAGCAACTACCCCAAAATTCATCACGATTAGCAAACGGCTGGCTCCTGAAAAAAATCTATAATCTGCCCAGATCAGCAGCCTTGTCAGAACAATGCGGTGTTCATTGTGCTGCTTCCACAAGGCGGCCACTCCGCCGCCATCCATCATGAACCGCAAAGCTGCATCCCAGTCATCGAAGTAAGGGATGGGGGAATAGCGAAGAGCCGTTCCGATGACCGAAAGTGTCAGGAAAAATCCAGCAATTAATACAGCTGCAGCAGCCAGCCACCAGCCAGGAACATCTGACTGGTGGTTGGCTGCTCGTCCCCGAGATGGCCTGTGCTTGGACAGAAGGGTCTTTGGCATTAGGAAAGAACTCGGGAAACGACCCTGCCGGGACATTATTGGGGCACTGGTAAAGCTGAGAGGTGGGTGCCTGTTACTGGACAGACATGTCCCCTGACATCGTTAACCCTTGATGGGAGGAAAAGGGTTAAGCATCATTGTACATTTTATTGGGAGTTCTGCCCCAACTGAGCTGTGGGGACCAGCATTGCGACACTTCCACAGGAAGCGGGTCAGTCTGATTCAAGCGTCCAAGAGGGAGTGACTGAGCAACAAGGCAATCCTTCGCTGTCTTAAGCGTTTCATTGCTTGTGAGGTGTTCCGTAGCCTCAGGGTCCGTCCTCCACTGAGAACTGCAGCCGACTGAACTGAGATCAACGGAAAGCCAGCCCAGGCCCTGAGCCTGCCGCGCGAGCTCACCAAGGCCGCAAAGAGCCACTGACAGTGCTTGAAGCTTATAGAAGCATCCTTTGTCAACCGCAACAACGTGTGGAACACCACAGCCACCTCTCGACTAGTTACAGCCACAGGTTGTGAGAATGCAACGTCTCCGTGCGCAGAAACTTGAGGCCGTCTGACCATTACAAACAACAGACTCCATCATGGCTATGAGATGGTGCCCCTCACGGGCCCGATCGGCAACTGCCGCGATCAAGGGCCGACGCGTTAGCACCCGCCAGGCAATCCCAAAGATGACAAAACCACCAGGTTCACGGTTGCGGTGCAGCCAGTTCGCCACCCTGATGGTTTCAGATTATGACTTCAACACCCCGAGTGGACATCTTCACTGATAGGACACAGCGCAAGCCCTTCTGGAATATTGAACCATCCACGCATCTTATCAAGCCTTGACAAATCTGCAACCTTGTCGAACAAGGAAGTAAAATTTACATGCTCGGCTTGAGCATCAACTGGAGCTGATCGTGGGTCCTGTCAATGCGCCAAAGCGCCTGCTTTATTTTCTGAAAGCTGGATCCGGAGCCAGGATTCGCCGAGTTCTCGCACCAGTTGGTCGTTGGCTTTCACGGGAGGAACGACGAGAACTCAATGCTCTTGCTGCCTATTCCGGATTGGTCCATCAAGCATTCCATGTCGAGCCGTTCAAGCCTTGGGTCTGTCCGGCTGTCATGGTTGAGTCAAAATGGGAACAAGCCTCCATTTTGCGGCCCACAGAATCACCTGCGCGTCGCGAATTTGACAACGCCGTTCATCATTACGGTCACGATATTATATTGAAGCGCGCCGCGAATCTACCACTCGTTGGCAAGCCTCTACCTTTCATGCTTGAGCATGGAGTCAACTATAGTGAAGAGTCATCGTTCGAAGAACCACAACACTGGGTGAGAGCTTACATTTGCATGGGCCCCAGTCGCGCGGCCAGGCTTCGCTACCGGTTCGGCGTAAATGGGATTGCGGTTGGACCTTACATTAATTATGCCAAGCCAGTACTAGAGCCAGGTAAACTCGCTGCCTTGAAACAAAGCCTGGGCAAGGTGCTGCTAGTGGTCCCCGTCCACAGCGTTAACCAAGTGAAGCGTGACTGGTCAACCACTGAGATGATCAAGCTCGTCACTGATCACTGTAAGTCCGCCAACATCGACACTGTGATCTGGCAATGCTACTGGAAGGACCCCCCGCCAGCAGATCTACCATTGGAATGGGTTCTCGCCTGCAACGGGCATACGTCAAATCCATGGTTTCTGGATTGTCAGAGAACTCTGCTGGAACTCTCTGATGAGATGGTGACACCCACACTGGGCAGCCATCTTGGCTATGCCCTAGCTCTAAACAAGAGTATTCTGATGGCCAGACTGGAGATCCAGCAGGACCTTAGCGCAACCAGTTCAATATGGCAGCATCGCTATTCTCATGAATGGATAATGCGAGAGCAACTAATGACTGAACTAGGCATCAAACCTCACGATGATCAACTCCAGCCGCTTGATGGCGCAGCGGCCAAGCGCTACTTGAATCCATACTTTGGCTTTGATCGGCATAAGCAGACAGATTGTCTCGCAAAATGCCTACACGGCAACTATATTGAATGACTACAGATCTTATTCGTCCTGAAGGAATTAGTATCGTAACAGTTTCAATGAACAGGACGAACCACTTACTTGACTCCGCCGCTCGCGTCAGCCTTTGGCATCGGCACCGGGAGCACCTGATCGTGGACTGGGGAAGCCAGATTCCCATTGATCGCCACAGCCTTCCAGCAGATCCGAGAGTCCGATTGCTACGAGTCGAAGGGGAAGCGGAATGGCAACTGACAAGAGCCTACAACTTTGCCATTAGCCAAAGCAGCTTTGAAACGATCCTAAAACTTGATGCAGATTGCTGGATAGACGACTTAGAATATAATCCTTTGCCGCTACAGCAAAGAAGCTATTGCCGCACGATCGGCGGCGGCGGGCTCAATGGGGTCTTCATGATCACTAGATCTAATTTTTTTTCTGTGGGGGGATTCAACGAATACCTTAAGGGATATGGTTATGACGATAAAGACTTGTTTTTGCGCTTAGATCAACTAATGGTTGGCACTGCCATACCTAAAGGTATTTTCTGCACCATTGATCACGGCGATCTTGAAAGAGTGTCAGCCGATACTATCCAAACAGTCGGAGAACGCTCATGCAAGCCTCATTCTAATGTTGGCACTTTACTTGAACTGATCGCACGGATGGAGGAAACTAAAGCGATCAATCGATACCTAGCTGAGCGGCTGGAGTGGTCGATTGATTCTCCATCAACAATCTATCGGCTATTGGGGCGGAATCAGTGGCAGGCAGAGAAGGGCTCCATACCAGTTCCTAGTGCAGAAGTGCAACATGAAGCCAGAGTTTTAGGTAACCGCATCTATTTGTCAATACTTCTTGGTGTGCATGAACGCTTATTAGATATGATGATACCAGCCTCCTCATTACAGCAAATCCGAAACTGGATGCCCCTGTCCAAGGGGATAGCCTGGGTACGAATCTCAACTCTTTTTTTCGGAATCAGGGTGGCCCTGTGGATCAAGAAGGTATTGATGAGAATGTGATCGCTCACAAAAATTCTCTTGGCAGTGGTGGGTGTCGATCTGCGGTCTGGACCACGCCCACACACAAGAGACGGACGACCCAATAAATTGGCAATATACTTGGCCTGAAGCAAATTGCAACCACCCCACGGAATAATTAAGTCCTCTTGATGTCAAACAACAAGAAATTTAATAGCCAGACCATAGGATACCTAGCGAGGCTCCTGCGTTTTTTACCCAAAAAGCGATACAAGGCATTATTGATTCTTGCTCCATTATCGATTATGCCCGGCATTCTCGATCTTCTTACCATTGCAGTTGTCTCCCGATTAGCTGGTGCATTGATTGGCATCAAACTGCTTGATTTTATTCCAGGAGTCAAAGTCTTTGGCGGCAGCATGGCGGAGCAGAGTCTCTGGCTGATCAGCATTTTCATTGCATTGGCCTGGTCGGCCTCCGCACTACGGCTAATCCTTCAGTACACACAACAACGGCTGACGGCCCTGATCTGGAGGGATTTTTCTGATCAGATTCACCACAATATTCTCTACCAGCCTTATTCTTATCACCTTCTACGTAGTACTTCTGGGCTGACGTCCTTGATAATCGGAAATGTCAAGGCTGTGTCCAATGGAGTCATAAACCCTATTCTACGAATCGCAAGTAGTAGTGTTTCTATCGTTTTGCTATCTTTTGGAATTGTCTTCGTAGGTCGCTGGCTATCGGTGATAATGATTACACTCCTTGTGATTGCCTATCTTGGCCTCTCTCTTTTTCTAACTCCCTATCTTCGTCATGCTTCCAAGCAAGTGGTAAGGGAAGACGCGAGGTCCACTCATGCCCTAATGGAGTCATTGGCATCTATTCGCGACATTCAACTTGCGAATGCTGAGCCATTCTTTCAGAATAGCTTTGTTGCCTCGGGGGAAAGGGCTCAGCGTTATGCATGGATTTCAGCATTGATTCCTATCATCCCAAGGCAGCTGATTGAGCCCCTGGGAATAACGATGATTTTTCTCTTCGGAGCTGTTCCTTACCTTGCCAACGGAAATATTGAAGATATACGAAAAATCATTCCACTTCTTGCCGGCTTGGCAATCGCAGCCCAGAAACTCACTCCACCACTCCAGGATTTGTTTTCTTCGATTACCTTGCTGAGAGGTAGCCTCCCGAAGATTGCAAAGACAGTTGAATTGCTGGAGTTGTCCAAACCCAGACTGACATTGATTGACGTCGGTGTGCCTTCACCAGAATCAGTATTCCCAAGGCACTCAATCAGGCTAAAAAATGCTTGGTATCGATATCCACGTACTGAAAACTTTGTAGTACGTGGAGTTAATCTTTCCATTCCCGTTGGATCGAGGGTGGCCCTCGTAGGAGCCACGGGAAGTGGAAAATCGACAGTGGCTCATCTCTTGCTCGGTTTACTCGATCCAGATATAGGCTCCTTTGAGCTCGACGGAATACCTTTAGATGAAACTACCAAACCTGCTTGGCAAGCATGCTGCGCTCAGGTACCTCAACATATTCAGCTGCTGGATGCCAGTGTTCAATCGAATGTCGCTTTCGGAATCGATCCGGAAAGAATTGACTTCTCCCGTCTTTGGGAAGCCTTGCAAGCTGCCCAGCTGGCTGATGTGGTTGCAGAACTACCCTATGGTCTTTTAACTCCTATAGGAGAAAATGGGATGAAGCTATCCGGTGGTCAACGCCAAAGACTAGCGTTGGCAAGATCTTTTTATCGAAATTCTAAGTTTCTTCTTTTGGATGAAGCCACAAGCTCTCTCGACAACCGAACTGAATCTGATGTAATTAATGCCTTTGAAATGATTGGTAGACGATGTACAACAGTAGTAATCGCCCATAGATTGAGCACTATTGTTCGCTGTGACAGAATATATGAGCTGCATAACGGATTGATCAAAGCATCAGGAACCTATGAGGAGCTTAGGGATAACTCAGATTCATTCCGTGACTTATCAAAACTTGAAATAGGTTAAGTGGCCATGCGGAAAAGTCAAGGAAAGACTTAGCATTTTACTTGGGGCGATAACTTCATTGTCAATGAAGCAAAAGAAAGGCCGAGCAGTGATTGAATGAAGGAGACCTTGCCCCAGCCGCCCTCAATAAGCAGGAATAAAAAACAATATAAAGACAGTGTCAACGACGCCAGGACTGCCGGATGTGAAGAGTAGGGTATTTGATTACAGGCAAGTCGTATGAGCAGAAAGCCAATAATACAGATCATAAGCAAGGCAGGAAACCCATTATCCGCCGCAACTTGGGCGAACACATTGTGAGCATGAGTTGTGCCCTTAATCAAGCCAATATCTTTGCAGATTCCTTGGCTTGCTCGAGTAAATCCAAGCCCATATATAAAGCTATTATTACCATTAAATAATGCTCCAAAGTAGCATTTTAATAAGTGCAATCGATGCATATCGTTAACCATGTTTTCCCTGTTTGAATAGATTGCAGTCAGCATGGCTGCCAGTGCTGAGAGGGCAAGTACAATAACAACTATATATGCGGAATATCTCCCAAATATATTCTTTGCTTTATTCAGCAAGCTATTCAGCCTGTTATTAAAATCTACTGAGCGAGATCGCATACAGGCAAATAAAACGACAGCAATAGATATGACTGGCAAGCCAATTGCAGCTCTTGATTGGGTGTTTAATACGAGGATAGAGCTCAATAAAGTGGAAAGTGTCCAGAGAATGATGACTGATACTCTTCTTGCACGTGCGCGAACTGAATAGACTTCACACAGAAGAAAACTACTGCTGATGGTGAGGCAGCCTCCAAACAGGAACGCAGTTTGATTGATTGAAAGCGCTGCGGCTTGAAAAGATTCTTCAGACTGACTGATCAGAAATAAATGCAGAGCGACTATCCCCGCTAAGGGCATAGCTAAAGCATAGAATGTAAAAAAGTAAGTCCACAGACTAGCCGCCATTTTATAGAATGCCGAAAATGCAATCACGATCATAATATAGTCTGAAAGCGTAATCTCCCAGCCAAGATATCGTTCGTCGCTATGGAGATAGATTCTCATCGATAGCAGCAGGAGACAGAGATAAGCAATGAGAATGGGCTCTTTCCTGCCGTTCTTGACAAGTAAAATGGAGATCCCTATCACTAGTGGAATCAGTTCATGATTAAAGTCGAGAAAGGAAGGAAATAGCGTAAGAATTCCGGAGACTATAATCAGTGAGATCCCTAAAATGTCAACGATCGACAATTTTGGGGATGATTTCAATGTGTTTAATGGATAGGTCACGATTTCAGATCAGTCAAGGCAGCCATGTGGAGGTTTTCCTTGTTGGGGAGAGTATAAGCTATCAATCATGGGCTTGGAAGAAGTTATGAGGCCGACTTCCCGGCTGTTTAGATGTGTTTTCATTGCGGGAGGAAGAAGGAGGCGAATCACCAGTATTCGAGATAATCCGCATTCCGCCAGTGGTCGGTAAGGCTGAAAACACGGGCTGATCAAAGACCATGGTTAAGGAAGCCATTAACAAGCCGATCAGAGACTGGAGGAAGGTGGTCTTGCTCCATCCCACATCCACCTGCAAAAACAAAAAGCAGTAGATAGCAGACGTTAGGGAGGCAAGCTCTGTTGGACTGGAGAGCCTGTTGACAAGTCTCCAAGCCATTCTTGCAAGCAGTAAAGATACTATAATAAGACATATCATGGCAAAGAATCCATTATCAGCCGCAACCTGGGCGAACATATTGTTGCTATGTATTCCACTTGGGAAAGCTCCTTCACCGCATAGCCACGTGCTGGTATTAGTAAATCCCAGTCCATAAATGAAACGATTTTGATTGGTGAACATAGAGCCGAAGAAGCATTTTAGCAAGTTTAGCCTACTGAGTATATTGCTTAGGTTTTCCTGACTTGAGTATGCTTCAGAAATGAATGACCATGAAGCCACTCCAATAGCACTTAAAGTTATCAGCATAAACCCAGTCTTTATGCGCACCACCTGACGGCCTGACGAATAATGATGTATCAACGCATCGACAGACTGGCTTAGGCTTGGGAGTGCGTCGACCAACACCACGGCAACCACCGAGATAATCGCTAGGACAAGACCAGCCCACGAATGGGTTTGAACCATCAGAAAGCAATTGAGGAGGCTTATTGAAAACCAGGCGATGACGATCACCAGTTTTTGCATTCCCGAGCGTCGCTGGCTGAGCGCATTCCATAGAAAACTCAGGCTAATCGTTAGGCAGGTGCCAATTATCAAGGCTGATTGCTGAGTCGAAAGTTCGCCAAAAGCGAAGCTTCCTCCAAGTCTTTCTCCTCCATGGAGAATAAGCACAGAAATGCATGCTATCGGTACAAATGCAGAGAATGCAGAAAAGAACAGCCTCCACATCGATGCCTTAACCCTAAATGCAGCAACGAATGAAGTCAGAACCAAGACATAGTCGTTGAGCGTCGTTTCCCGGGGAAAGTAGCGCGCGTCTGTATGTAGGTAGATTCTGAGGCTCATCACAAGCAAGAACATGAAGCCAATACTCAATGGCGTCCTCCCGCTGGATTTGATTAACAGCAGGATCAGCCCCGCCATCAAAGTCAGCATCTCCATCTGATTGATCAGGAAGGAGTCAAGAGCTGTTGCGACTCCTGCAAACACAATCAGAATAAATCCAACGGCTTCGCTGGACAGGCAACAAGGCGATCTGGACAGAAGATGCACCAGATTAAACTTATTGGCGTTACCATGGGTCTTAGATTTGCTCATGCTTGTTTGACTCTTGACTACTTAATAGCATTCTCCAGGCTGAGCAATAGTGGTCAACACTATGCGGACCACCCATGCAGTCCCCCCAGATCTGCTGAAAGACGCTGAGCTCCGGCGGGATATCATCCAGATTGCGGCTTGCCGACTCAAAATGAAGCCATTGGCTGCCTGGCACCAGAACGGTGCGCTGGCCGAGGCTAGCAGCCCTAAGGCAGAAATCGACATCTCCATAGTTAATCGGGAAGCGATCACAGAATCCACCCAACCTTTCCCACAGGGAGCTGCGGCACATGGTGACGGCCGCAGTGACGGCATTGAATGTACGTTGCCCCCGCAAGGTTCCCCAAGGGAGTGCCTCGGGGCGCGATCCGGCCCAGGCGTGCCGAGGAGCAAGATTGTCGATGGCAGTACCCGCATGTTGAACCCTCCCATCGGGATAAAGAAGCAAAGCTCCGGCAACGCCGATATCGGGCTTTGTCAAGGCCTGAATCAACAGCTCAACTCCTTTGACTGCGAGTAACTCGGTATCGTCATTCAATTGAAGCAGGAGCTCGCCGTGGGCCTCGGCAGCGGCCTTGTTTATGCGTTTCGTGTAGTCATAGGGACCGCCATCGCGAAGATGCTTCCAGCTCTTTTCTCCCAACTGGCTCTCAACTAAAAATCTAAGCTCCTCAAGCAAGGATTCTGTTAACTCACCACCATCAATCAGGACGATTTCAAGCCGACGATAATGGCTTCGTTCCAGCAGCGTTCGCAAGCAATGACGCACCAGAATCTCAGCCCCCCCCGGCGCGATCACCTTGCTGAATCCGGCTGTCGGGAGAAGCACGCTGACAAGCGGCTGCCAGGCCCCAACTGTCGCTGAGGCCGACTGGGTTGGCGATGCAACACTGATGCAAGCCTCAGGAGCCCGCAGCAACGGTAGGGGGACGTGAGCATGGCCCCCGTGGGCATGAGACAGTTGCTGCAGAGCTTCTCGCCATGCAGGAGCGTGCTCCGGCCGCGGCAGTTTATCCAAGTGCTGGTGCAATCGCCCATGCACCAGCACTGGCCCCTCCCCGATGCCCGTTTCGGCATCGAATACGGAATCCCAGAGAGGCTTCTGGCGCCAACACCACGAGCCGTTTACTCTGATCCAATCATCGCAGGTGACGGACGCCGCACCAGTGCGCACCATTCGAGCGGCCATCCTGCGGAGCAGGCGCCTCTCAAGACCTGGCGAAAGCTGCCATCGTGGAGGCATCAGGAGGCTTGATGCGGCCAAAACATCCTGCACTTGTTGCGGAGAAGCTCGGCAACCTGGTTGGCAGTCGAGCAAAGCGATCCTGAGACGATCGGCCCAAGGGGCATTGCGATGCTTCTCCAGTCGGGGAACAAGGCGCTCGGCCGCCACCCTCAATAGGCCATCTGGATCCCCCCGCAACAGCGCCACAAAGAGAAGAAGGGCTTTTCTCACCTTCCGCTCCAACTTCCGCCAGCCCTTGACGGGTGTGGCTCTCATCGGCTCCAACCCCGCTTCAGCTGGCCCAGAAGTCTGCCGGGCAAGCTGCGGCGAATGGCCTGCAATCGCCGACTCAGCCGATCCATCGACTCAACCCGATCGAGCAACGGCCGTTGGGCCATCAGACCGCTGCCGAGGAAGCGCTGGGGCCGGGTATCGATCTCCACCCCGGCTTTGGCGAGCCAGCCGAGCAGCGATTGGGTGCTGACCAACTGCTGACGCAACCATTCAGCTTGCTTGAAGGAGAGCTGAATCAGGGCGTCAGGCTGTTGCTGCATGAACCAGCTAGAGAAACCTGCCACGGAGCAGAGAGGAATGGGGAGGCTCTCGTCCTCCAGCAGCAGCGAGGGGCGATTCAACCGTTCCGGGGTGACCACCACCACCGGACGACCTCGGGCGATCGCCTCCAGATGGCCCGTCCCGATGTGGCCGGGAGCGATCACCAGTCGGCAGCTCGCTAACAAGGCAGGCAAGGACAGGATCTCCGGGCAGGTCCGCAATCCCTGGGCGACCGCATCACCAGAGCCGCCAGGCTCAAGTGGTGGCTTGCGGGCCAGCTGCAGCGGAATTCCGTGGGCAGCCAACTCTGTCGCAATGCGGTCAAAGGCGCCCCAGTAGGCCTCTGTATCGGCGAACGGCACAAGCGACTGCTGTTGGAGAGGGTAATGGAGCCAGCCCACCGAACCATCCAACGCCTGGGGGATCGGTCCTTCCAACTCCACGGCATCTAATAGATGGGCGCGAACCGGATCAAGCATCACGACCGCGGCGGCCGGGGTGTGGGGCTGATCACGGCTCGAGCGCCGTTGCCCCCTCAGCGGGACCAACCGTGCATCACCCGGCCGAAGGTGCCGCTGAAATCGCCCGGTTGACTGGAAGGGCAGCACCTCAGCGGTGTGATGCAAGACAGCGTGGGGCACGGCCTTCTGGCGGGCAAGGATGACCAATCGCTCCACCGCCCGACTATTTTCTTCCGGCACCAAGATCAGCCGGGGCGGCTCCAGAGCCCAGTGTTCGGCCAGGGATCGATCGAGCCGAAGACGTCGTTCAGCCAGGTGCTGCGCCTCCTGCACCAGCGGGTGCCAATCGCCAAGGGCTGCCAACCAGGCCTCTGGGCCGGCCTCCGCCCCAGAGGGCGGGGGGCAGGGGCACTGCGGCGGCGAGTGCCTCGGACAATCGTCTAGGTCTTCGTGACATCGGTAAGTGGGTGTGCCTGCAAAGAGATCGGGCAAGGGTGCGGCCGGCTCTGCCTCAAACAGACGGACTGACAATCCGGCAGCCTCAAGTGCCAGCAGAGTTAGCTCCGGATGGCGCAGTTTGCCGGTCGCTAGCCAGACTCCTGACCCACTCAGGCGGCCTCTCCAGTCAGCGGATCGTGGCTGTGAGGGGCCTGAACCGACCAATCCGATCGGATCAAGAACCTCTAAGTAATCTATTTTTGTGCAGCGGGCCTCTAGTCCCGCGGCTAGGGCCAGCAGGGGAAGATCACCTAGCTGGCCGAATCGAGGGGGTCGGAACGCCCTGCCGACTGGAATGCAGACGGCTTCGGCCTGGGCCAGTTGTCCGATCCAGGCTGGCAGCAGGGCCAGGGTGAGCAAAGCTGGAGCCGCAAGGTCGCCACAGAGGAGTTCTTCCAAAGTTGAAGCGGCGGGGGCCCCATGCTCTGGTGCCCCGACCATCGCCAAGGCCCGGCTCCAGGCTTGCAGGTGTTCCTGAAACTCACGCCAAGGGCCTTCACCGCAAGGTCCTAGCCAGCGCACACCCGCTTCGAGCTGGCGACGCTCTAGCTCTGCCCAGGCCTTTAACGAACCGCAGAATACGCAAGAATCATCGACTTTTTGGCGACTCGCCTGACTCCACCAATGGACCGCCTCGGGATCAAGAAGGATCAGCGCCTTCATCCCCAGAGCTGCATGGCTTCATCCCGCGCCGAGAACCATTCGGCCGCCAAGTGTCCGCCCATGGTGCGCTGCTCCCGGAACCAGGGCCCCCCCAGGGTCCAGTGCAGCAGGATTGGACCTCCTTCGTCCACGCCGGCCATTGGGGCGGGCTGCACACCTACCAGATGGTTCCAACGGTCGGGGAGGGCACCGATCTCATGGTCACCGGCCAGCCAGTGGAAGCGATGCAGCTCCAGGCCGCTGGCGCTGTTCACGTACTCGGGAGTGAGCGCCCGACAGCGGCCGCAGTTGAGCAGCATCAGGGAGCTCCAGTTCTTCTTCGGGTAAGCACTCTGCACCTCACCCAGGAATTTCACGGTTTCCGCTGGCACGTGCTGATGCTGCACGCACATTAGAGCGTAGTCGTCATTGCGCTCGGCCCAAAGCTCGGCGATATCTCCGCGGCAAAGCATGTCGCAGTCCATGAAGACGGCCCAACCCTGATTGTCCATCAGATGGGGCACCAGGAAGCGGGTGAAGGAGAAGGCCGTGCTTTGCTTCGGATCTCGCTTCCGGCGGTAGAGACCCTGGCGCTCCAGCTGGGGAGTCACCAAGAGGGTGATCGCCAGCGGTGCGCTGCTGTGCTGGTAGAGGCTATCGATCAACACGTTGGCGGCGGCCCGCTCACGCGGGTCGTAGCCGATGAATATCGGGATCGGGGCCGGACCATCCCAGCTCGATCGCGTCAACGGGCTGGGATGGGCGGCAAATGAGGAGGGTGGTTCCATTTGGGCCGATCACACCGGACGTCACGAGGCAATTACAGTAAGGCCAAAGCTTCGATCAGTCGACACACACTCAGCCTTGTGTGATGAGAGTGATGACCAGGGGCTTCAACGAGCATTTCAATCGACGAAGCGGCTGCTGAAGGACAAGAATTTATTGGTAAGAACGTCACGCAGGCAACTGGAGTTGTTGCACAGGAGCACAAAACTCCTTGAGCTGCCTATTTGGCATCCCAACCGTCATGAAGGAGTTTCATAGTCTGCGAAGACATCCTTGCCTTGATGAGACTGTCTTTGTCGCCTCCTCAGATACTTAAACTTCAGCCCTCTGGCCGCACCGGCAGAGGCACCTAATTCCAGCTTGAAATTTTACCAGAAACTTGATTAGGTGTGTCATGCCACCGGCTGTTCCGGTTGACAAAGGATGCTCCTGTGGGCTGTAAGTGCCCTGCCAGTGGCTTTTTGCTGCGTTGGTGAGGTCGCGCGGCCGGCTCTGGGCTACCCAGGTGCCTGGGCTTTCCGTGGATTTCAGTTCCGGCGGCGGCAGTGACGTGGACTGGCTTTTCTGGCCAGGGCCCATCGTTAACCTCTGAGGCGGGTTGGGGTTCCCCCGATTTTGAGGACAAGTCGATAAGGGTCACGCCATGACCACCAGACTGTCCATCGATGACGAACCCCCCCCACCAGAACCAGGCGCCGGATCACGGCGCAGCAGAAGGCGGTGGCCGCTGGGTGCGCCAGACCCGCATTGATCACGGACTGGCTGGTTCCAAGGACAAGGACCTGCTCACCACAGCAGAGCGGGAGGAACTCAACCGGCTGCGGAAGGAGAACTGGGAGCTGAGGAGGGAGAAGGACTGTTTCTGGCTGGCGGCAGCGCGCTTTGTACAAGAGCTGCTGCCGCCTAGAGGTTTCTCCCGCTCGATGCTCTCACAGGTCGTCACTCCGACTCCTGGCTGTGCCAGCAGCAGGGTGTTGCCCCGGGTGGTTTCTATGCCTGCCGCCACTGCGAAACGACCACGACCGATACTGGAAGACGGATTTCAGCATGGGCGACTCTTCGTTGGAAAATGCCGCCGCTGACTCCCTGGCCCCCCACAGTTGCACGATTGCTTACAGCGAACCACTTCGTCGCCTGCTGCGCCAAGTGGTGGACCTGGCGGCCCCCCTGCGGGTGGCACTTGTGGGGGGAGCGGTACGCGACTTGCTACTGCACCGACCCCACAATGATCCCCGACTCGGCTTGCCCGATCTGGATCTGATAGTGGAGGAGAGCACGCCGGGAGTGCGGGCGCCAGCTGCCCATCGCGTCGCCATCACACTTAGGCAGCAGCTGGGGAAGGCGGTGAGCCTGTTTCATCTGCACGACGCCTTCGGCACCGCCGAGCTCGAAGTCAACGGCATCCTGCTGGATATCGCCACTGCCCGCCAGGAACATTACCCGGAACCTGGCAGCCATCCTGTGGTGCAGTTCGGGTCGCTCGAGGACGATCTATCCCGCCGGGATCTGTCGATCAATGCAATGGCCATGGTGCTGGATCCCCGGGAGAACAACACAGCCCATCTACTCGATCCCTTCGATGGCCGAAGCGATCTCGCCAGGCATCAGCTGCGCTTCCTGCATGCAGACAGCCTGCGGGACGATCCAACCAGGATCGTGCGAGCCGCTCGCTACGGTGCTCGGCTCGGCATGGATTTGAGCAAAGCCAGTTTGATTCAGGTGCACACCACCCTTGCGGACTGGCCCTGGCAGATCAAGTCCCGTGGGTCCTTGCCGGGGCTCGGGACGCGTCTGCGCAGCGAACTTGAGCTTCTGCTGGGCCGGGAGCCCTGGGAGAAGGCTCTGATGCTTCTGCAGCAATGGGGCTCGCTGGTGCTTCTCGACCCCGGGCTGCAACACGATCGGCACTGGCTGCGACGGCTCCGACGAGCTCAGCGCCTGGCCGCTCGCCTCGAACGACCGCCATGGCCCCAGGAGGAGTGGTTGCTGCTCGCCCTGCTGGCCCGCCTCGACGACCCCCTGACACTCGCCAAGAGGCTGCAGTTGGCTGGACGCTGTCATCGCCTGCTCACTGAGCTGCTACGGCTGCGGGGGTGGGTGTGCCAGACAGCAACCGAGCCGGAGTGGAGCCCCTCAAGGCTGAGCCAGGCCCTCGAACGACAGGGATTCAGCCCGGAGGGGGTCACTCTCCTGCTGGCGGCCTACTCGGGTTTGGAGTTCCCACCTCGCTTGCGGCGGGGACTGCTGCGCTGGCTGTTGCACTGGAGGACGCTCCGGGCCGAACCGACCGCTGACGACCTGATCGCTGCCGGGGAGCGGCCTGGTCCAGGACTCGGTATGCGCCTCAGGCAGCTAAGGGCCGAGCGACTGGATAGGCAACGCTGGTGACGGGGCAGCCTATTGAAAAAGAACGATCAATTGGCTCAGCTATTGCCATCCCGCCATCCCCGTTTCGCCAACGGCTGCCATAGGCCGCGTGCACGAAGAATCGCTTCCGCCAGCAGACGCACGGCCCCATCGCCGCCAGCTCGTGCCAGCACCCAGTCAGCCTGGCGCTTCAGGGGTACTACCGCATCAGCAGGGCAGAACAGCAAACCCACCACAGACCGCACGGCCAGATCGTTGAGATCATCCCCGAAATAGGCGGTTTGGGCAGGGGTGACCCCCAGAGAGCGCTGCAGCTCGACTAGAGCCGCTGGCTTGTCTTTGACAGAGGTGAGGCAGTGGCGGATCTGCAAGGAACTGGCACGCTGTTCGGTGGCGCCACCCTTACCACCACTGAGCAGGGCGACCTCAATTCCCGCCTGCTGGAGCAGACGGATCCCCAGACCGTCACGCACATCGAAGCGCTTGATCACTTCACCGCTCTCATTGGTCCACAGCCCGCCATCGGTGAGCACCCCATCGACATCGAGCACCAGCAATTCAAGATCAGCGAACCTGGAGCGACACCACCACGGGCAGATCCAGTTCCATTGCCCGAGCCACGACCTGATTCCCTGCTGACGGACTATCACAGCGTGCTGGGAGCCTCACCCTGGGCGACCAATGGAGCCCGGATGGCCATCAACTGTTCCAGGAGTGCTTCTAGGCGGGACAGCGGCACCATGTTCGGACCATCACTGAGGGCCTTCTCAGGATCGGGATGCACTTCCATGAACAGGCCGTCCACGCCGACCGCCACCGCTGCCCGTGCGAGCGGTGCCACAAATTCCCGCTGGCCGCCACTGCTGCTTCCACGACCGCCCGGCTGCTGCACCGAGTGGGTGGCATCAAAGATCACAGGACAGCCCAGGGCCTGCAATTGGGGCAAGCTGCGGAAATCCACCACCAAGGTGTTGTAGCCGAAGCTGGATCCCCGTTCCGTCAACCAGAGGTTGTCGGCCCCGGCGGCCCTCATCTTGTTCACCACCTCGGCCATGTCCCAGGGCGCCAAGAACTGACCCTTCTTGATGTTGATCGTCTTGTCGGTGCCACGGACGGCCTCGGCGGCCGCCAGCAGCAGGTCAGTCTGTCGGCAGAGGAAGGCAGGAATCTGAAGCACATCCGCCACCGCCGCCACCGGCATCGCCTGCCGACTTTCATGGATGTCGGTGAGTACCTGCAGGCCGAATCGACGCTTCACCTCAGCCAGCACAGCCAGACCCTCCTCCAGCCCTGGGCCGCGGAACGAACCACCGGAACTGCGGTTTGCCTTGTCGAAGCTGGCTTTAAACACATAGGTGATGCCCAGCCGCTGAGTGATCCCCTTCACCCGTTCGGCGATCTCCATAACCAAGTCGCGGCTTTCGATCACGCATGGGCCGGCTATCAAAGTGAAGCTCATGAAGGGATTGAGCGGCGGGCAGGCAGGGCGAAGATCCCTTGCATACAAACGATACGCAGGCCCCAGCAACAAGAAATCGATCAGGTCAGCAGCCGGCGTCTCACGCGCCCCAGTCGTTGTCGCCAGCGCAACTGCCAGAGCCGGGGAGACCTCAGCGCCTCCGAAACTGGAGAGCTGTCGCCTGGGCTGTGGCTCCTCTGCAGCCGATCCCAGTGGCCATCAATCGCCACCAGGGCTCTCTGCCAGCGCTCCTGCAGGTTGGCTTCGGAGCTCTCGGACAGCCGGGAGGTCAGTTGGGCGGGGTCGGCACGCCAAGAGGACGGATCGGCCACCGCCGCTTCAATTCGCTCTAGATCGGATGCCATAGTGCCGCAGCCGATCTGGTGGCCCACCAACCCGGGATCGAGCAGATCGGCCAAGGCGTGATTGAAACTGCTGAACACCACGCAACCGCATGCCATGGCCTCAAGGGGGGGCAGACCAAAGCCTTCGCTCACGCCACGACCCCGCCAGTAATCGGCAGAGTCGTAAATGTAAACCTTGGCTTGATTGAAAAGGCCCACCAGGTCATCGACCCAGCCCTGCTGCACCCGCACACTCAGGCCCCGTCCTCGCAGCACGGGCACCAGCTGGTGCAGGACATAGGCACTGGTTTTCCGTGCCTGCACCAAGACATCGATTTCACGTTCCAGTCCCTGATCCCTCCACTGGGGCTGCAGGGCATTGGGCACCAGGAACAGGGGGTTTCGGGGGGCCCGGTCTCCCCAGTAGCCCAATGTGTTGCGGCTCACGGCCAGCACCGGCACCCCTTGGGGGAGATCAAAGCCATAACCGCTGCTGTGGGCGTGATAAGCGACGGGCCGACCCCGCAGGCGTCGCAGGAGGCGAGGAACATCAAAGCCCCAGCTGACGATCCAAAGAGCCATTCCCGGAGCCGATTCATCACGCAACAGATCGTCCAGAAATGGACGACCGGCTTCCCGTTGACGGTATGTCACCAGTTCGGTGGGCCTAAGCCCGGCTGTGAGCCTGATCGTCTGGAGCTCAACCTGCAGACCCCCGCAGCGGTACTTCCCAGCGGTTCCGGGCAGCAGAAATCGGAGCGGTCGCACTGGTATTGAGCTGTCGATGAATCAGTCTGACCCAGCCGGGCCGTAGCTCAGGCCGCGACGGCTTCGGTGCTGCCGGTGCGCTGACGGCGGGTGAGGAAGCCGAAGAGCACCTTGCCGATGGCCGCCACCAGATTGCCTTCCAGCTCCTGGAACATGACCATATTCAGGTGGAAGGCATGATTGGCCTCCGCCACGATGCGATCGGCCATGGCCTGATCGATCGGCAGCTGATCCAGACTGGCTCGGTAGTTCGCCTTGAAGGCCTTCTCGTCGGGAATGGCGTCGAATTCGTAGAAGCGAAGACCATCGTGGTCACCCAGATTCATGGCCTTCTGGGCGATGTTCTTGAGGATCTGACCGCCGGAGAGATCACCGATGTAGCGGGTGTAGTGATGACCCACCAGCAGCTCGGGAGATTCGGCCGCCACCTGGTGGATGCGGGCCAGGTAGGCCTCGGCGCCTGGGGTGGGGGACACCTGCTGACGCCAGTCGGAGCCGAAGTAGAAGGACAGGTCGGCCTCCAGGGCTGCGCGGCGGTTGAGGGCGTCGCTGGCGATCGGACCGACGACGGGGTGGGTCTTGAGCTTGCCGATCTCCTCCTCCATCGCGCTGTAGACGAAATAGAGGTCGGCCACCAGCTTGCGGTAGCTGATCTTGTCGACCACTCCCTTGAGGAAGCAGGTCACGAAGCCGGTGTTCTCGGCCATCGTGTGCGCTTTCTTGGTGCCTTCGCGCAATTGGAACGCCAGGTCGACAGACATCTCAGCCGGGGTGCTGTTTGTACGGAACAGTCAAGGTAGGGCTGATATGCGGTGGCAGGACCAAGTTGGTTGCGAAGGTTTAAGCGGCCTGGTCCTGCCGATCCGGATCGCGGGCCAGCAGCGTGAACAGCTCACGGCAGACCTGCTGCAGCTTCTCGACCACATCGGGCCTGGGCAGGTTGGGGCCGCTGGGGCACCAGTCGCCCACCGTGGCCAGCCGCCACTGTTCCCCCTGGAACGTCATGCCGCTGAGCACGACGCCCAGCAGCCGTGGCGGCCCCTGGG
>NZ_JAYGIA010000002.1:0-41542 GCF_034931165.1 Synechococcus sp. BA-124 BA4
TGAGATGCCATCACTGTTGCCGAATCCCTGAATCGGCTGTCATCGATCGTGGTGCCTGTGGTCGCTCGTTGATCAGTGATCAAGGGCGGAATGCTGCGCTGCTGCGTCACGGCCCCTGAACGGGTACCAGGAATGGAATGGAGCGGCTTTACAGGCTGTTCCAAAAGGCTTCTGTGCTGGGCAGCCTTATCAACCCGCGAGCTGACGAAGGCGATTTGCTGGTGGCAGATTTCTATGAACTCCAACCCTTGCTGGAACGGGCGCTGGCGCATGAGAGCCAAGACGAAACCGCACATGAAATAGCAGTGACCGCTCGCGGCCTGGCCAAGGCGGCGGAAATTCTCGCCGTCCAGTTCATGCTCGTCGCCACCAACGTCCCTTATCTCGGCCGCGGAAGTCAGGATGATGTCCTCAAAGATTACTGCGAATCTATTCATCCTGAAGCAAAAACAGACCTCGCTACTTGTTTTGTGGAGCGCTGTCTCAAATTTTGCATATCAGGTGGAAGTATGGGGCTCGTATCCCCTCAAAATTGGCTGTTTCTTGGAAAATACAAGAAGATGCGGCCTCCACTACTAAATCATCAGACTTGGAACACAGTCTTCCAGCTTGGGGAAAGCGCGTTTGAAAGCTCACAGGCTGCGGGTGCATACGTCGCGCTGATTGGGCTGACGAGACAAGAGCCAAATGAAAACCATCGTTTTCTAGGGCTTGATGCAACCAAAAGCGCTACTCCAAGCGCGAAAGCTGTTGCGATTGCTCAGCAACCGGTTTTGTTAGTTAGCCAGAGGTCTCAACTAAAGAATCCTGATTCGTCTATATCAACTGCTGGCATCAATTTCTCCGAAACACTTGGCGACTACATTGACAGCTATCACGGAATTACAACGACCGACTTTCCAAGGTTTGGCTGCGAGTTTTGGGAGCAATTTTCTCAATCTGAGGATTGGATTTTTCATCACGGCTCTGTTGAGAAAACTGAGCATTTTAGTGGGCGATCGGGAGTTTTATTCTGGCAAAGCGGACAAGGAGCGTTAAGGGAGCTTCAGGAGGCCGGAGCTACTGTTGTTGTTACTGGGCTTGATGCTTGGGGGCGCAATGGTGTCGGCATTAACCGTCTTCGCAATCTCAACGCAACAATTTATGGCGGAACCTCTTTTGATACCACCATTGCTGTCCTCGTCCCACGCGACCAGAAGCACCTCGCCGCAATTTGGACTTTCTGTGAATCGCCCGAGTTCTTTGAGACCGTTCGTTCATTTAACAAGCAGGTTGTTGTTGAATATGTTTACTTCCCGAAGGTTCCCTTCGACCTAGCGCGCTGGCAGAAGGTGGCAGCGTATAAATACCCGCACGGATTACCGAAGCCGTTTTCCAGCGACGCGACGCAATGGCTATTCAACGGCCACCCTGCAGGTGCAGACCACCCGTTGCACGTGGCCGTGGCGCGGTTGCTCGGCTACCAGTGGCCGCGCCAGACCGGTTCCAGTTTTCCCGATTGCCCGGTCCTCACCACAGATGGCCTGGAAAAACTGGCTGATGATGATGGGATCGTTTGCCTGTCGCCTGCCCGCGGAGAAGCTGCGGCCTCTGATCGTCTGCGAGGAATGCTTGCTGCAGCATTCGGCGAAGAGTGGAGCAACGCCAAGGAACGGGAGCTGTTGCTGGAAACAGCCGTGGCTAGTGATGCCAAGAAAGCGGCTGCCGATCTGGGCGACTGGCTGCGCCAGAACTTCTTTGCCGAGCACTACAAGCTCTTCCAGAGCCGCCCCTTCATCTGGCAGATCTGGGATGGCAACCCCCACGGATTCAGCGCCCTTGTGAACTACCACAAGCTCGTTGCACCCAACGGCCAAGGCCGCAAAACTCTGGAGTTGCTCGCTTACACCTACCTGGGCGATTGGATTGATCGCCAGAAGCTCGACCAGGCCGAAGGCGTCAATGGCGCTGACGACCGCTTAGCCGCAGCTCTTGATCTGCAAGGCCAACTCAAGAAGATCCTCGAAGGCGAATCGCCCTACGACATCTTTGTCCGCTGGAAGCCTCTTTACCAGCAAGCGATCGGCTGGGAGCCCGACATCAACGACGGTGTGCGACTCAACATCCGCCCGTTCCTCAATGCTCAGCTGCACAAAGGCGGCAAAACCGGCGCCGGTATCCTGCGTGCCAAGCCCGGCACGATCAAGTGGGCGAAGGACAGGGGCAAGGAGCCAATGCGCTCCAAAGATGACTTCCCCTGGTTCTGGGGCTGGGATGAAAACAGCCCAGCCATGGCCACTGATTTCGGCGCCCCAGTTCCAGGCGCACCGCCTGCAGGCGACAGCTTCGACGGCAACCGCTGGAACGACCTGCACTACACCCGTGAAGCAAAGGAAGCCGCTAGGGCTCGCCATCGGGGTGAGGGTTGAGGCATGCGGATCCGCAGCCAGCCATTCCCCGACGCAGCAGCGTTGCCCTACTGGCTGTGGGACGACGACCAAGCGCTAAAGGCCCATCCCTCCTACCGCCAGGCCAAAGCCGGTGAGCAAGACGCTGCCATTGATCTGGTCTGGGATCTGGCCATCGACTTCCTCAGCGACCTGCAAGCCAAGCTCCCGCTGGAGCTCACCTACGTGGCCCCTCATGCACGCGAGGCCACGGGCGACAACGCCATCCCCCTGGTGCTCGCCAGTGCCTGCGCAGAGGTGTTGCACGGAGAGGTGGAAACCGAGATCGTGCAGGCCTCCCGTGTGTTTCACACCGGCGCCAAGGCCATGGAGCGCCTGTTGCTGCGCCCACAGTTCGATGGCCCAGTCACCCCAGGCACGGCCTACGTGTTGGTCGACGACGTGACCTGCTTAGGCGGCACCCTGGCCGAACTGGCCGACTACGTCCAGGCCGGTGGCGGCCAGGTTGCTGCTGTCATTACGCTGGTAAATGCCGGCAGGCTCAAGCCCCTCAAGCCTGAAGCCCTGGTGATCCGCCGTTTGCGCGAGAAGTTCCCTGATGCCATCCACCACACCTTCGGCATCGACCCCGGTGCCCTCAGCGCTAACGAAGCCAGTTATCTCAGTGGTTTCCGAACGGCTGACGAGCTCCGAAATCGAGCAGCTAAGGCAGCAGAAGAGATCGATCTCCGCCTACGCGCAAAAGGTTTTCAGCTTCAGGCTCAGCCAGCGCCCCTGAACCAGGAGGGCGATACCTGATGGTCATGCCCCGCACCCTGCTCGAATCCCTGATCCAGAAGCTGCGCGGCTGCAACGTCCACGGCGATGCAGAAGAGTCGCCCGTCGCCATCCTCTGGACCGATCCCCGCAGCGAGTGGAAGCCGCTGCTTCCCCTGCTGCGGCAGCAGTTACCCGAACTGCTTTGCCTGGGCAACTATGACCCCGATCACCAGCAGGGCCCGGCGCTGTGGCTGCGCTGCATCGTCGATCGCAGCCTGCCCGCTGCAGAAGCGGCTGCAGGTCAGATCCCGGTGATTTATCTGCCTGGCATTAGCCGCCAGGAGTTGCGTGCCGGCGAGGGTTGCCCCTGGGCGCTGGAGCCGTTGATTGAGCTGATGTTCCGCGGCAGCCTCTGGCTCCAGCGCAATGGGCGCGACTGGACCCTGGCCGCGTTCCTCAGCTCCAGTGATGCCCTGGGTCTTGATCTTGCTGGCGATCAGGGCACCAAAGCAGCTCTCAGCCGGGCCCTTGCTGAAGTGGCCTCCGTGCCGCTCGAGCAGCTGCACGGCAAGCGGCTGGAGGCAGAAGACTTCAACGCCTACTTGGTTCCTGATTCGATCCGCGACCTCCTGCAATGGATGGCGGATCCACCGGCGTTCCAGCAACGCTGCAGCCAAGAACAGTGGGCAGTCCTTTGCTCCACCTGGAAAAAAGAGCTCAAGTTCGATCCAGCCAAAGACGGTGAGCTCTCCGCTGCCGAGCGGCTCGCCAAGGGCCAAGGCGGTTGGGACAAGGTCTGGCAGCGCTTTGCAGAAAACCCCACCGCCTTCCCAGGTATCCCTGAGCTGCTGCGTCGGGTCGAGCCCGAACAGATGGGCCTGGCCGTCGGCGGACAAGACCTCTCCCGCTGGCCCTCCCACAACGCCGCCTGCGAAGACCAGGTGCTCGCAGGTCTCCAGGCCCTGGGCGGCAAATCCCATGCCGAGGCCTGCCGCTGCGTGCGTGAGCTGGAAGCCCAGCACCGCGAGCGGCGCAGCTGGATTTGGGCCCAGCTGGGGCTCTCCCCCATGGCAAAGCTGCTTGAGCCGCTCGGCCTGCTCGCCCAACGCGCCGATCAACCCCTGGTCGGGGTCACCCCTGAGGAGTTCATCGCGCCCTACACAACCGATGGCTGGGAGGCTGATCTGAGCGCCTGGCAGGCAGTGGCGATGGCCAGCACCGCCGAGGAAGACGTGGTGCGTAAGGCGGCCGGAGCCTTGCTACGGATCTGGCTGAATGACACCGCCAGCTGCTTCCAAAAAGCTGTCGCCAGCAGCGGCCTGCCTGCGCCTGCAGAGCAAGGAGCCATCACCGCCGCACCCGGCGAGGTGTTGTTTTTTGCTGATGGCCTCCGCTACGACGTTGCCCGGCAGCTGCAGAAGTCGTTGGAGGTGATGGGCATCACCGGCAGCCTCACCACCCGCTGGGCGGGGCTGCCCACCGTCACAGCCACAGCCAAGCCCGCCATCACGCCCCTGATCAGCGACATCCAGGGCCAGGCCCTACCGGAAGATTTCGCTCCAACCTTCCGCTCCGGCAAGCCCACCAGTGCCGCCGAATTGCGCAAGGCCCTTACCGCCCAGGGCTACACCGTGCTGGGCGACGGCGAACTGAACTTCCCTTCTGGCCCGGACGCACGCGGCTGGCTGGAGATCGGTGATCTCGATCACCGCGGCCACCAACTCCAAAACGATCTGCCGCGTCAGATCCAGCCGGAGATCGAGCGGCTGGCACTCCGTATCCAGAAGCTGCTGGAAGCCGGCTGGCGCTCAGTGAAGGTCGTCACCGACCACGGCTGGCTGTTCTGTCCCGATGGCCTGCCCATAGCTGAGCTGCCCAAGCACCTCACCGCCAGCAAGTGGGCCCGCTGCGCCGCCATCAAGGGCGACTCCCAGGTGCCAGTTCCCACCGCCCCCTGGAGCTGGAACCCCAGCGAGCAGTTCGCTACCCCAAGCGGCGCTGCCTGCTTCAACACAGGGGGCAGCTACTCCTATGCCCATGGCGGCATCAGCCTGCAGGAGTGCCTCACCCCCGTGTTGGTGGTCTCTGGCGGAGCAAGCAATGCGCCCACTGCGGCTATTACCGAGATCAGCTGGAAGGGCCTGCGCTGCAACCTGGAGGTGAGCGGCGGCACGGCCGGCATGTCAGCCGACCTGCGCCGAGAAGCCGCTGGAGGCCCGTCAGTGGCCACCACGGCCAAGCCGATCGACGATGGCGGAGCCCGCCTGCTGGTGGAAGATGACGAGCTGGAAGGTGCAGTGGTGGTGGCAGTGCTGTTGAGCCCTGATGGCCGGGTGATCGCCCAACGCCGCACCGTGGTGGGAGGCGGAGCATGAGCAGCGCCGACATCGCCGCCACCAGCGAGATGGACCATCTCGACCAGCTCGGGGCTAAGGCCTTCGATGGCTTCCTGGTCCGCAAGGACCTGGTGCGCAAATACTCCCGCCAGTACCCGGTACCCACCTACGTGGTGGAGTTCCTCCTGGGCCGCTACTGCGCCAGCACCGATCCAGCAGAGATAGAAGAAGGCCTGCAGATCGTCGAGAAGCAGCTCCAGGGCCGCACCGTGCGCACTGGAGAAGAGGAGCTGTTCAAGGCCCGCTCCCGTGATCAAGGCAGCGTCAAGATCATCGATATCGTGCGGGCCCGGCTCGACACCCGCAGCGATTCCTATGCGGCAGAAGTGCCCAGCCTGGCCATCAAGGACGCCCAGATCGACGACGAGCTGGTGCGCGCCAACGAGCGCATGCTCACCGATGGTTTCTACGCCGAGGTGACGCTCGAATACGACCCGGTGATCGCCCAGGAGCGCAACGGCCGGCCGTTCCGCATCGCCGGACTGCGGCCGATCCAGATGTCCAACCCCAACGTGCTGGGGATACTGGCCAAGGGCCGAGCTGCTTTCACTACAGATGAGTGGCGCGACTTCCTGATCCGCTCGATCGGCATTGAGCCAACCGCCCTCGATGAGCGGGCCAAGATGGTGGTGCTGCTGCGCATGGCTCCCTTCGTGGAGCGCAACTTCAACCTGGTCGAGCTGGGCCCACGCGGCACGGGTAAGAGCCACCTGTTCCAGCAGATCTCCCCTTATTCCCACTTGATCTCAGGCGGTAAGGCCACCGTCGCCAAGATGTTCGTCAACAACGGCAACGGCCAACGCGGCCTGGTCTGCCAGTACGACGTTGTCTGTTTTGACGAGGTGGCCGGCGTCTCCTTCGATCAGAAGGACGGCGTCAACATCCTCAAGGGCTACATGGCCTCGGGCGAATTCAGCCGCGGCAAGGAGAGCATCCGCGCCGAGGGCGGGATCGTGATGGTGGGCAACTTCGACGTCGATGTGGAGCAGCAGCAACGCATCGGCCACCTGCTCAGCCCCCTGCCGCGTGAGATGCGCGACGACACGGCCTTCCAGGACCGCATCCACGCCTACGCGCCGGGCTGGGATTTCCCAAAGCTCAACCCCAACGAACACCTCAGCAGCCACTTCGGTTTGGTGAGTGACTTCCTCAGCGAGTGCTGGAGCCGCCTGCGCGATGGCAGCCGCTTGGCGGCCATGCAGAACCGCATCCACCTCGGTGGCGCCCTCAGCGGCCGCGACATCGAGGGTGTCAACAAGACCGTGAGCGCCCTGATCAAGCTGCTGTTCCCCGATCCCGAGATGGAGATCCCGGACGAGGATCTCGAATGGATCGTGCGCCTGGCGCTGGAATCACGCCGCCGCGTCAAGGAGCAGCAGAAGCGCTGCCTCAAGAGCGAATTCCGCAACACCCACTTCAGCTACACCCTTGGCCTCGATGGGGTTGAGAAGTTCGTGGCCACCCCCGAGCTCCACAGCGATGACGCCATTGACGGCGATCCACTGCCGCCTGGCCAGGTGTGGGCCATCAGCCCCGGCACCGGCGAAACCGGCCCCAGCCTCTACCGGATTGAGGTGGCAGTGGGGCCTGGCAGTGGGGTCAAGATCCTCAACCAGCCCGTGCCCCCTGCCTTCCGCGAGAGCACCAAGGTGGGCGAGCAGAACCTCTACTCGCGGGCGAAGAGTCTGGTGGGTGATCGCGACCCGCGCGGCCATGAGTACTCCATCCAGCTGCGCGCCATGGACAACGACCGGAGCGGCGCTGGCCTGGGTCTACCGGTGATGATTGCCCTAGTCGGTGGCTTGCTTGATCGCAACACGCGAGGCGGCACCATCGTCATTGGCTCTCTAAATCTGGGTGGCTCGGTGGAGATGATCCCCAACGCCATCGCCATCGCCGAATTGGCAGTAGAGAAGCAGGCCAAAGTGCTGCTGATGCCTGTCTCCGCCCGCCGCGGCCTCAACGACCTACCCGATGACCTCTGGACCAAGATCTCGATTGAGTTCTACAAAGATCCCGAGGACGCGGTGTTTAAGGGATTGGAGGAGTAACAACGGAGCCGAATGCTATGGGGATACTCTCTGCCTTCATTGATGATGCAATTGACACCGTACCGTTCGAGGGCAGCATTCGCCCCTTGCCTGTTTCTCGTCGCATTGACATCTGCCCCATCTGCAGAGCAAAGATAGACAGAGATGACATGGACTCGCATGTCTTCAATGTCCACAGGCACGGTCTATTGTTACACACTGCAGATGGCGACTCAAGATTCAGAGACGCAGTTCGCCAACGCCAGGATCTATCGACTCAGCAGTCTATCGAGTGCCTAGAGTTTTGCCTTCAAGCACTAGCTCTGTACGCGAAAGGTGATATTGACTGGGAAGAAGAGAAGCGGCTGGCTCTATCAGGTGACAGCAGTGGATCGAGGCTTAAGTCGGCCTTTATACAGCTCCTTTTCTTGATTTATTCAGAGGACGAATATGATGAGCTGCCATTCAGGCGCTATCAAGATCTAAAAAGTATTTATCCACGACTGCACTCACTTCCCGGTGCTCTTGGTGTTGCTGCTCGAGCGGTCATCGAAGTCTACTTCGACTGGTACGAATGCATTCCATCATCTCGAGGTCCTTTCTTTAAAGTAGCCTCACTCTTTCAGCCTTCTAGGATTGCCGATCTCCTATCATTGAATGACAGTCCACCGGTCACGACTCGCACAATATCAATCTGTGTTCCCAATCAAATGATTCAATTTATTGGCCTAGCGTCCCGCGCAGTCACTGCCACAGTAGAAGATCTCCCCGAAGCACGTCTCCTTGCAGTGGAAACAGCTGACTTCTACCGGTCATGTCCCTCCATATACAAACAAAAAAGCGTATTTCCTGGCTTCATTTGTAAATGCAAAGTTTTCTGGCTCTGCCGTCTTAGAGCCCTCTGATGTCTCCCACGCTAGGCTTACCGAAGTGTACGGCTCAGATGGTGCAAGGACATGAAGCACGAGCTTCCGTTGGCATCTGCAGGTCAAAATAAGAACGCATCCCTTAGGGATTCAATCATCCAACTCCTGGTCGAAAAACTCTCAGAAGAAACCCGCATCAATCGTATTACAGATAAAATAAAAGTTCGCTACTCTCAGCTCTCTCCATCCGAATACGAAAAGGCTCTAGAGCCACTGCTCTTCCTCGATCCGGTCTCTCTATATAGGCTTCTCCGGGATTGCAATGATGAAAAAGATGGACTATCTGATGAGTCTGGCCTTAGTTACTTTAAGTCAACAATGCATTCTCTACTCACTCAGACCATTGCTTCTGACGTCTGTCCTGACATATTGAACTCCAACCAAGTCAAAGAATATGATTCCCTGGTATTTAGCAAACTGGCCGGCGCGAAACGGAAACTGATACTCGACGAAAGCCTTTTAGAACGCCTAGCAGGAGAACATCAGAAGCAAGATGCATCACATAACTCAAATAATCGAAGGAAGACTTTTCTGCCTAGCCATCTCAATCGATCAATTGATGCGTCGACAGCGTATCTTATGGCCACCGTTGCTTACAGCCGTTCCAATTCCGAGTTTCGCGCGAAGGTAGGCATGGATGTTGTCAAGGCAAGCTATACAACCGTAAAGCTATCAAAAAACCATCCCAGCCTGCAAGCATTTGACTCGGCACAACCCAAGAAGTCCCTGCCTATTCAATCAAGACTTGTGTGCCGTATTTTTGATGAATCGCTAGCAAGATACATCCGGGGCTTACGAATCAGCGAAGGGTCACTCCATGAGTTGAGCGAGTTTGTTTCTCAACTCACAAGCTTGCAGGATGCAGAATCTCAAGCTAGTGGCCTCAAAAAATCTATCGCCTTGTTGAGTTCGGATCTTTCTATTGCCGAAACCGAGAAGATCGAGCTTAGGCAAGAGATAATGCGTATCAAGAACCATCACGCAGATGAGCTTGAAGGATTAGAGTCTAAGCTGCTATCAAATGAACGTGGGAATACTGTTGATATCGCTAAAACTGGCCAAAAAATACGTTCAATTCTTATTGAGTCACGTCGTCGCCTTGAATCTGAAGTGACTAAGCTAGAGCTGCTTCTTCAAAGTTCTTCTGGAGATCCAGTATCTTCTAAGCAACGCCTAGTGGGCAGGATCCGCAATGCCATTGTCCAACTTGAGGCTAAGGTTCTGGAGGTTATCTCATGAAGGTCACCTATGGCATTGATTTTGGCACTACCAATTCGCTTGTCTCAAGCTTTGATGGTCAATCGCTGGTGAGTCACAAGAATATCAACGACAAGCCGCATCCATCAGTCGTTTATTTCCCTAATCATACGGACCCACCTCAATGTGGGCATGTTGCATACGAAGCTGTCAACAGTAGGCCAGCCTCTATCTCGGAGATCTTTTCGCGGTCTATTAAGGTTTACTTCGCTGATCCTGATTATTCTGTCTCGGTCTATGGTGAGGACTACTTTCCTGAGGATATCGCTGGACTCATCCTTAGATATCTAGGCAGCGACCTCTTGGAGCGCTTTGCTGGATTCCCTGAACTCTCACACGCGGTCTTCACGGTTCCAGTAAGGTTCTCTTCTTATGAGCGCCAGCGCCTAAGTCGCGCCGCTTCAAGTGCTGGGATTTCGATAAAGACATTTGTACACGAGCCACTGGCAGCATTTGTAGGTCACTTAGCAAGAGAAGATAATCTTTCAATGATTGATAGCCCCACTAAGCGCCGTAGCCTAATCGTTGACTGGGGTGGAGGAACTCTGGATATCTGCGTGATTGAGTATGGGTCTGGACGCCTTGAGCAACTCGCGACTGAATGCATTAGAGATAAGTCTGGAGATTACTTCGACAATCTTCTGACTGAATACGTCTTGAATAAAGCCGCACAAGAGCGTGGCATTGATTCTCATAGCCTTTCGATAAACCCTCAGTTCCGGGGTGTCCTTCGCTCGGACATAGAGCAGATTAAAATTGATCTTAGTGCAGTCGATAGTGCTGATCTCTTTGTCCCTCAAGCGTTGCGTTGTGAAGGTTCTCCAATTGATGTTGATCTAACAGTAAGCCGGGCAGAATTCAAGCAGCTGATCTTAAATGAGGTTGCCTCAGCCCTTGACCATTCCATGAGAATGCTCGCGAGGGCTGGGATTGATCCTAGTCAGGTTGATAAGGTGCTTCTTGTTGGGGGAACCTCTCGTATTCCTGCCGTTTCGGAGGCTTTCAGGCAAGAGTTTGGGCTTTTGCGTGTCGACATATCACAATTTGCTGACTCTCTAATCTCTGACGGTGCCGCAATCATTGGCTACCACGAGTGGCTTCCGTATTATTCAAATAACTACTCTCTCAAATTGGCTGATGGGTCTACATACCCTTTGATTGCCTCAGGTGCCCCGATGCAGCCTGAGCTTACCTTTGGGAGCATCTCCCTGATATGCACTGATAATCGAAATGGCTTTGCCAGCCTAATTATTGAGGAGGCCAAAGGCTCTAGGCCTGTCGCATCATCTGTTTTAAATGTTGCGGTGAGCAAAGTTCTCAGCGACGTGTTCAAGGAGCGAATCTTCCTTGAGTTCTTCACATCAGATCACTTGACGCTTGGCTTCAAAGCCACCTCTTCAGTTGCTGGCGACTGTGTCACCGCTGAGTTTTCAGATTGCCCTTTTGGCCTTAGGATTAAGTGATGTCTTTCCATTCATGCGACCCCGAATCGGATCCCACTTCGAATGTTGAAGTTAGATCCAACATAATTCTGGACTCTATGTCGCTCAAGCATTCGATGCCGGGTGATTTTGCTGCGATTGCTTACCCTCACTTGATGAAAGATGTTCGTATCCGGCGCATACATTTCACCCTTTCCCAGATCAATGAGTACAGGCAGACAATTATTTGTTGTTATTGTAATTCTTCTTGCGCTGGCACGTGTGGATGGTGGAAGCTGTAAGTAGAGGTCTGTGAGCTATTAGCTCATTTCCTTGTGTGATCTTTCTAGTGATGCCTTAATTGAAGGCGGTAGGTCAACCTGTTCGGTTGCGCGAATGGTAATGAGGACTGGCTGACTTTGCAGTGCTGTTTTCGTGCCGGCAAGGGCTTGCATCGCTCCCCCTGTTTTTGTGATGTTCCCCCATGCAGCGGCTGCTCTGAGCTACGGCCTCCCACGGTCTGCTTACCAGTCAGATCGTCTTCTTAACGGCCTTCGTGGGGGCCTGCGAGCTGCCGAACTGGATCAAGGCGCCCCGCCAGGTGAACGCCTGCCTGGAGCGATGGATGGCGGTCAGCGCCTTGTTCTTCCCCTCCGGTATGCAGGCCACCATCGCCATGCCCAGCCGGCACTGCCGCCCGGCCGGCTGGTGGTGTTCCGATGAGCCGCCCCATCCCTGCGGGCGATTACGACGAGCACTTCGATCACGAGCGGGCACATCACCGGGCCTGGTTGCTGGCGGAGCTGCAGCAGCTAGTGGCCCATGAGCCCCCAGGCACTTGAGGAAGACGGCACCCTGCGGCCCCTCTGGAGCGCCCATCAGGCTGGCGCCGGAGCTGGGCCGGCTCCTGTGGCCGACATCCCCGCAGTGGTAGCCGTGGCGCTTCCCCTAGTGAATGAGTTTGAGGGTTGCCGGCTCACGGCCTACCCCGATCCCGAGACCGGCGGCGACCCCTGGACGATTGGCTGGGGTACGACGACCTACATCAATGGCACTCCGGTCAAGGTCGGCGACACGATCAGCCAGTAGCTCGCCGATGCCCTGCTTTCCGTCCGCCTTGAGCGCGACTGCAGGTCTTTGGCCCAGCGCATTCCCGGCTGGGCGGAGATGAGCACCAACCAGCAGGCGGCGCTGCTGTCGTTCAGCTACAACTTCGGCCCCAGTAGGGCTTCGGGGTTTCTTCCATTAGCTGTCGTAATAAACGCGCCACCAGCCCGGCGCAGACCCACCGCATCCCTCGGCCAGTCCTCACGCCGCGTCAAGGATCGGGCCAGGCTCCCCTGCGGGTTGTCCTTTCCACGGCGCTGCGGCCGACCGGTGGGGGTGGGGTTCTCCGCCGTCCACAGATGGCTTCCCTCTCATCTCCCTCCCGCCGCCAGCAGTCCCCAACCCTCAGCCGTTCTGCCCTGCGTGCCCGTGATGCCCTGGTGCTGGAGCACCTGCCGCTGGCCGATGCCATTGCCTCAGTAGCTGCCCGGCGCCTGTTCCCGCTGGTGGAGCGGGAGGATCTGATCCAGGTGGCCCGGGAGGCCCTGGTCCGCTCCGCTCCCCGCGGCAGAGCAGGCGAGCCCGCTGGGCCCTATCTGCGCCGCTGCATCGCCGGGGCCGTGCAGCACCACCTCCGCGATCGCGTTCGCTTGGTGCGCATCTCCCGCCGGGAGCATGAGAAGGGCACCTGCCCGCTCGGCCACACCAGCCTCGATGCCCAGGTTGATGGCGAGCACTCCCTGCTCGATCAGTTGGAGGCGCCCGCAGCCGAGCTGGCCTCAGGCAGTGATGCCGAGGAGCTGGCCTTGGAGCAGCTGGTCGAGCAGCTGCCCGCTGCCCAGGCCACCGCGTTGCGGCTCACCTTGCTGGAGGGCCTATCGCTGCGCGCCGCTGGGCTCAAGTTGGGCATCAGCGCCATGGCCGTGCAGCGAGCCCAGAAGAAGGCCATCGCAGCCCTGCGCCTGCAGCTGGTGGGTGGGGGCTGAGGCGCTTCCTCTATTCCCTTTTTGGCGGGGCTTGCTCCGGGCCTCTCCAGTCTGAGGCCCTCCTGCGGTCGGGCCTCCGCTGGGATCGGTCCCGTCGCTGCGCCGCTCTCGGCGCCGATCGTCATGGCCACACGCTCTGCTGCTGGCATTCCGGCTTCCGCTGAATCGCCGTTCTGCCGCCCTGAGGAAGATCCGTTCCTGCTGCTGGAATCCACGCTCCGCTCCGTGCAGGAAATCCTTCAGCGTCGGCGGGGCTTGCCGCTGCGGCGCACCTGGATCGAGCAGCCCTATGGAGAAGAGGAGATCACCCTGCTCGAGGAGGAGGTGATCCCCGCAATCCAGCAGTGCCTGGCCCGCATCGATGAGCTCGATGAGCGGCTGCTGGCCGAGCAGGAGCTGCTGCGGCGCTCCCAGCTCGAGGCGCAGCGCCGGCTGATGCTGGCCTGAGCCCATCCAGGCCCGGCGGGCGTGATCAGCACGCAGCGCCGGGCCTCAGCTCAGCACGTACACATCGCCGCTGGTTTGATCCAGGTACAAGTCACCCGGCACAGATCCGGGCACGGTTGTGGGTGCGCCACTGCCGGTGAACCAGCCGGTGCCGCGGTTGCCCTGGGGGCCGCTGGGGCCCTCCACCCCCTGCAGGCCCTGGGGGCCTGGCTCTCCTTGCAGGCCTTGGGGTCCCTGCGGGCCGGCGATGCCTTGGGGGCCCTGAATCGAACCCCCATCCACCCAGGTGCTGCTGGTGGCGTCCCAGACGCGGAAGGAGTCATCCGCCTGCACGATGTAGGCATCGCCCTGGGCGGCATCGGCGGGCAGGTCCGCCACGGTGGCCACATGCCCCTTGAAGGTGATGCCCAGGCCCGGAGCACCCTGGATGCCCTGCTGGCCCTGCGGTCCTTCCGGGCCGGCAACGCCCTGCATCCCCGCTGGTCCCTGTGGGCCTTGCACGCCCTGGGCGCCATCGGCACCGGGTTGGCCCTGTACCCCCTGAGGTCCCTGCGGGCCGGGATCCCCTTGCGGGCCCATGAGTGAACCGGAGGGAATCCAGGCCATGGAAGAGCAACGGCCCTGTGGCCGGCGAGAGCACACCCCCTATTGCCGTTGTTGCGCTGGGGTGAGCGCAGCTCAGTGCTGCAGCACCTGCCACCAGGAGCCGCGCAGCACCGTCACGGCTGTGCCGGCCACTTCTGAGCGGAAACGCAGGCTGAGGTTGCCGGCATTGGCGCCGTTCTCCACCGTGCCGCTCACCTGGGCCCTGAGCACTGAACTTCCGGCGGAGGTGGTTCCGATCAGGGGCGTGTCGTAGCTGCTGGCGGTGAGGTTGCGAAAGCTGGTGAGCGATTCACCGGTCACCAAGTTGTGGATCACCGCCTGCGGTGTGGCGGGGCCTGAGAGGGTGGTCACCAGGCCGGTGTTGTTGGCGCCGCTGGAGAAGTAGAGCTCCGCCGAAAAGGAGAGCACCTGTTGCGCCGCCAGCGGTGTGCTGAACAGGCTGAGCCAGCTGGTGTTGGAGGTGGTGCTGAGTGCCGCGGGCAGCCGCGCCACCCGCAGCATCGAGGGGCCCTTGAGGTTGGTGCTGCGTGTCCAGGGCATCAGCTCAGCTCCAGTTGGTAGAGATCACCGCTGCGGGTGTCGAGATAGAAGTCGCCCGCTTGGGCATCAGGCAGCAGGCCGGGTGGCCCCTCGCCACTCCACCAGCGGGTGCCGCCGCCACTGCCCGGCGGGGTAGCCCAGAGGCCATCGGCTCGCAGGAAGCGGGTGCTGGAGCCATCGCTGGCGGGTACGCCGCCGCTACTGGTGCCGCCACTCCAGCGCTGCAGCTGCCATTGCTCGCGGCGCCGGCCGTCGAAGGGTTGGCCAAGCAGGCCACTGCCGGGGATCAGCGGTTGAATCGCCCCCGGCGGTAGGGGTGGCGGTGGCGGCCAGATCGGGCAGCCCAGCAGATGCACCGCCAGCTCGGCGCTGATGCCGCTGCCGCTCTGTTCTGCCGAAACCTGCCAGTCCTGGGCGCAGGCATAGGCATGGCGCAGCCGCGGCGCATTGCCGCCGCTGGGCCAGGCCCAGGTCTCAACGGTGCCGTCACCCCAATCAAGGGTCAGCGCCGTTGGCAGCGGTGGCCGGGCCTGGAGTAGCAGCAACACCGCGGTGCTGCCAGCTGGATCCAGAGGCACAGGTGCATCCGGCAGCCAGGCCAGCTCCAGCGGTGCGGCGGGGATGGGAGCGCGGCGGTAGCCCTGCTGCTCCCAGCGGGTCACCTCCACGGGAGGCACCCACACGCTCTCGCCTGGGCAGCCCAGCGGCGGCAGCAGGCGGATGAGCTGCGGGCTGGCCGCTGCATCGCCGCTTGCAGTGGAACTGCTAGCAGCCAAGCCCGGAGCCGTTCTCTTGAGTGTTGCGCCATTCACAGGAGTTCGCCAGGGTCTGATTGCTATTGCCGATTCACGAGCAGACTGGACCAATGACAACAGACACACCCAGCATTCGCGAGCGTCTCGAGAGGCTCCGGCCTGCGGTGATGGAGGTCGCTCAGCGCTATGGAGCCTCCAACCTGAGGGTGTTTGGCTCGGTAGCCCTCAACCAGGAGCACGAGAACAGCGATCTCGATCTGCTGGTCGATTTATCTCCGAGTCAGTCATTGCTGGCACTGGTTGGCATTGGTCAGGAGCTGGAACAACTGCTTGGTTGCCCAGTTGATGTGGCCGAGCCGGATTCGCTCCATCCTCTAATCCGCTCGGAAATCCTGCAGCAAGCTGTAGGTCTGTGAACAAGGATCGGCTCTATCTGGAAAGCATTCGCGATTGCCTTGATCGCATCGCTGAGTACACGGAGTCCGGGCAGTCCGCATTTCTTGCATCGCGTCTGATTCAAGACGCTGTGATTCGCAATCTGGAAGTCATCGGTGAGGCCACCAAGAATCTCAGTCAAGACCTCAGAGCCGCCAATCCCTCTATTCCCTGGCGGCAGATTGCAGGGATGCGAGACGTGCTGATTCACGACTACCTCAAGGTCAATCTCAACCGGGTTTGGCGAACCGTCGAGAGTGACTTGCCGCCGCTTGATGCAGCCGTGAAGCAACTGCTGCGGCAGGACGCACCACAGCTTTGAAGCAGGCGCTGCTTGCCTTTCACAGCAGCGGGTCATCCAGCAAGAGCGCCTCGGTTGCGGAACCTTCTGAGGTTGGCTCCGCCTTGCTTGGCTCTTGCGCCGGCGTGATCTGAACGCCGGTGGCGGCAGCGGTCAGGTTCCAGCCTTGCTGTTGCCAGCCGCTCAGGTGCACCGGCCAGATGAAGCGCTCCTGGCGGCCATTGCTGATGCGCACCAGGCCAGCCGGCACGGCGGCTGGCATCGCGATCGCGGTGGGCTGCACCGGCCGCACCGCAGCTGCCGGTTCCTCTACAGGGCTGGTGGAGTGTTTGCGGGCCATGGGTTCAGGCCGCGATGGTGGCGGTCAGGCCCACGTGCATGCCCGCCGGTGTGGTCGGGGTCACGAGCGCCTTGGCTAAACACACTGCCGGCAGATCGATGTTCGGCAGGTCCACCGGAGCGATCTGGATGTCGTGGCCGGAGAGGAAGGCCTCCACCCGCCCGCCTTCTGCCGGTAGGGCAACGCGGATGGCGCTGATCCAGCTGCCGGTGGTGCCATCCCGCAGCAGCGGCGCCAGTTGCAGCTCCACTTCCACCGCAGCAGGCGCACCGGGATGGGAGGCCACCAGCGAAAAACGGGCGGCCGCATCGAGCTTGGTGTTGAGCAGCACCTCCTCGCCGGAGAGGAAGGTGTGTTCTGTGTTGCGGATGGCGCTGCGGTTCGTCCAGCCCACCAGGGTGGTCTCCGCATCGATCAAAGGGTTGCCGTTGGTGAGGGCCATGGCTCAGGCAGCGGGGGTGATGTTGAACAGACGGCCGGCACTGCGGGGCTGCAGCACGGCGAAGCCCACGTACCAATCCACGCGGGTGCGAAACACCGGTGCATCGGGCACCTCGCCCAGATCGCGCACGGAGATGCCGTAGCGACCCTGGAACGGGCCCTGTAGGCCGGTCACGCCCTGATCACCAAAGGTGCAGCAGTAGATCGAGCTGGTGCCGCCCGCCTCGTCGTAACCCATCACCTCGACGCCTTGGGCATCGCGGTCGACGGTGAGGATGTCGCAATCCTGGTAGCGGTGCACCGTCATCCCGTAGGAGTTGGTGCTGGTTTGGTACACACCGCGCCCCATGCTGGCGCGGGCGAGTGCGTTGAGCTGGCGGCGCATTGCCTTGCTCATCACCAGTACCTTGCTGCCGCCGTAGGCATTCACCGAATCGATCAGCTCATCGAGCCGATCGAAGTTCAGAGGGGCACCAGGGATGGCACCGGCGGCATTGTTGATCGCCATCGGGTTAGCAGGCGGCAGCCGCTTGCTCAAGCCGTCAAAGGCGCGCGGGTTGCTGGCGGTGTCGCCGTTGATCACCGTCGCTTCCAAGGTGAGCCGCATTGAGCGCACCTTCATCTCGATCTGGCTGGCACGGGCCTCCGGGCCCATCAGGTCCACGATCGAGCGGTCCACATCCACGTCACCGCCAAAGAGGTGCACCGCTTCTGCGCGCTGGTCCACTACGCCATAGCTCTGGGTGTAGCCCTCGTTCACGGCGCGGAAGCCCACCGAGGGCAGCTCCTGCTCAGCGGAATAGAAGAGGCCGCTGCCGGCGATGTTCATGAACGGCAGCCGGGCGAGCAGGTCGCCCTCCGAGAAGGTCTTGAGCACAGCGAGGTGCTCAAGCCGGTTCTCGTATTTGGCTGCCTCGATCAGGGTGAGGCCCATGGCACAGGTGGGGCCAGGCCCCAGTGATGTCACGGGCTATTGCCGAGGCGTGACGAACTTTCCAACAGAGGAACGCTCAGCCTTGTCCGCAGATCACCCGCTGCAGCACCTGCTGGCAGGTCGTCTGCAAGGCCAGCGGAAGCCGTCCGATGCGCCGTTTCACCAGTGGCAAGGCCAGCGTTGTCATGCGGCTGAGCCGCAGCCTTGAGCTCACCTTCAGGCCGGTGTCTGAGAAGCCTGGCTGCTCGGCAGGGATGTCGAGCTCATCGGTGGCTGTGGGGCCGCTGATGTTGGAGCTGATGAAGGCCAGCAGCACATCCCCATGACGATCACTGGTGGTGATCACCACAGCGGGCCGAGGCTTGGCCGCTGGCCCATCCGTGAAGGGGAAGGCGACCAGCACGATGTCGTAGCGGCTGAGCATCAGCCGGTAACGATCGCTTCTCCGTCCGAGAAGCTGTAGAGATCAGGTTCTGCGGCCAGGTCGTCAAAGGCTCCCCCGGCCACAGCCATCTCAGCCAGGGCAGCGTGACTCAGGTCGCTGTTGTCCTGCTCCAGCTGCCTGAGCAGCCAGCTGCGATCATCAGCCGGCAGGCTACGGATCACGGCAAGCAGGTTCTCCGTGAGCTGGGGGTTGGTCATGGCCCCAGGCTAAGCAACCTGAACTGCACGGACTACGGCGCGGCGCCCTCCAGCCGCCCCGATAGGTGACGGGCAGGCAGACCTGGCATGGCCTGCTGCGGCAACAGCAGAAGACTGCTCCTCTGCCATGACCACCACCGCCGGATCGGCCACGCCTGCTGCCCAGGCGGAGTTCAGCGCTGAACGCTGGCGTCAGTTCTGGGACCACTGGAAGGCTCAGCCGCAGCAACTTGCGGGCATCGAGCAGTTGCGCCAGGCCGTCATGGCGGCCGACCCGGCAATCCTCACAGAAGCAGCCCCCTGGCGGCAGACCTTCTCCTCGGCGCCCCCAGCCCCTGCCCATGCCAATCCCTTGCCGGTCGCCTGGGAGAACCAGAACGACAACGCCTCAGGCACCGGTTACCGCGAATGCTTCTCCAGCAGCTGCGCCATGCTCGCCCGCTACTGGGGCAAGGTGAGTGGCGACGACGCTTACAACGTCATCCGTGCTCGCTATGGCGACACCACCTCAGCAGAAGCGCAGTTGGCCGCTTTGCGCTCGCTGGGGCTGATCGCGCATTTCGCCACCAATGGTGAGCGCGCAACGCTCGAGCAGCAGATCAACCTGGGACGGCCGGTGGCAGTGGGCTGGCTGCACCACGGCCCTGCCTCGGCCCCAAGCGGTGGCGGTCATTGGAGTGTGGTGATCGGTTTCACCGATGCCGCCTCGATCCACAACGACCCCAACGGTGAGGCCGACCTGGTGCATGGCGGTTACACCGCCAATGCCAATGGGGCAGGGCAGCACTACAGCTGGAAGAACTGGCTGCCGCGCTGGCAGGCCGATGGCCCCGGCACCGGCTGGCTGCTTACGTGCCACCCCTGATTCCAGGAGCAGTGCGATGGCTGGCGGTGAGGGGTTTGATCGCGAACGGTTCTTGCTGCGAACCGTTGTTGGTGTGTTCGTGGCTCAGTTCGGGATCTATGCCGTGGGCCTGGGCACCTGTTTCTGGCCGCAGGGCCGACAGGACTCAGGCCCGCTCTGCAGCAGTTACGCCCAGAACCTGCAGGATTCGTTTGATGCGGCCGTCGGCACCGGTCTGGCCTTGCTTGGCGGCGGCAGCATCGTGGCCGCCAGACGCCGCGATCCAGACAGCTGATCCAGCCATGGCTGGCTAACCGCCAGGAGCATCATGGCTGGGGATGAACTTCCGGGCGCTCCAGGTAACTGGCGGCCCACACCGCCGGAGCGATGCCATGGGGCACCAGGCGCCGGTAGGCCTCACTGCTCAGCAGTTCCTGCACTGCTTCTGCCAGTAGCGCAGTGGAGCGACTCTCGGGTAAGCGATGGCTCAGGGCCTGCTGAACACGCAGCAGATACCAGGCGCTGCCTTCCAGCCCCGCCGTGAAACGATCCCAGCCACCAGGGTTGCTGCGTGCATCGAGCACCAGGTCGCGGGCGTTGTGAGCCTTATCGGCTGCCGTCACCAGCAGAGAGGTCTGCGGTTTGTCCTCCAGGGAGGCGAGGAAGCGGGTCTTGCGCAGCAGCCAGGGTTCCTTCTCGGCTCCGGGTTCCATCGGGCCGGCGGTGTCGGTGCAGTCCACCACGATGGCGGCCACCTCCTCGCCAAAGCGCGCGGCAATCGAGGCCTGGCTCTGGCCCGCGTCCTCGATGGCGTCGTGCAGCAGAGCCGCGATCGCCTGGTTTTCGCTGCCGCCGTCCTCCCACACCAGAGCACTCACGGCGATCAGGTGCGCGATGTAAGGCACCGGCTTGCCCTTGCGCCGCTGACCGCGGTGCAGCTGAGCTGCCCAGCCCAGGGCATCGGTGTAGCGCTGGCTGTGGGCGTTCTCAGGAGCCGTCATCGCCACGTTCTACAGCCGGTGTTGCGGCTGCTGTCTCAACCAGGCCCCGGCAGCCGTCCGGCCATGGGGTCGGCGAGGAAGCACCAGCACTGCCCCGGAGCGCAGGGCTGCGCCCTGCTCGCCCCGCCCTGGTAAGGGCTGACGCGAGTCGGCTACGCCGACCCTTGCCAGGTCGTGTCGTCCGCGGCGATGGGACAGGTGTTCCTCGCCTCCGTCCCATGGCCTCCTCTGCTCCTCTGGCCTGTCCGATCCGTCAGCTGGTGCTGCACAGCTACCCGGCTGGGCTCAAGGTTGCCGCTGCCGAGCGCGTCACGGTCTTCTATGGCCGCCGCGGCAAGCCCGTGAAGAAGCCGCGCTTCCTGCCAGCTGAGCTGGCCCATCAGCTGGCCCGCAAGCTGGCCGCCAAGCGCCTCGGCACCGTCTCGGTGCTCTGAGGCGGCGGCCCTCTGGCCCGGCGTTGCCGGGCCTTCCTATCGCGGGCTGCGGCCGTGGGCTGCAAAGCCGGCTCGATAGAGCTCGCTGGCGCTCATCGCCTGGGGATTGATCACCTCCCCAAAACCACTGGAGCCGAGGCTGCTGGCGGCAGTGCCCGGGGGCATGGCACCGCTGCCCATGGCGCCACGCTGCTGGAACAGAAAGCCATACACGGGGTGGATGCGCAGCTGATCGAGGTAGTCGGCTGTGGTCATCGGCCTGCCGTCATCACCCAGCAGCGGCTGGCCGTGCACATCGAGGGGTTCGAGCACATCGCTGCCGTCCTTGCCGCTGCCCAGCCGGAAGCAGTCCCAGAGCATCGAGCGGAACACCTGAAAGAAGGTGCCGCGTCCATCGCCACCCGTGCGGCCTTCTGCTTCCGAGAAGGCGCGCTCCAGCAGCCGCTCCTTGCGCAGCTCCTGCACGCGCTCATGGGCGGCATCGCGCTCCGCTGAAACGGCGGCCACCCGTTTAGCGGCAGCCTCCTCCATCTGGCGTTCACGCAGCTCCAGTTGCTGCTCCAGTAATTGCTTCTGGCGTTCGGCCTCCTGCAGGCGGGCGTACTCCTCGGGGTTGATCTCCGAGAAGCGGGTCAGCTGCTGCCGCAGCCCGCGCAGCTCCTTCTCCAGTTGATTGCTGCGGCGCCGCTCGGCCTTGAGGGCTTCGCTGAGGCCATCACCGCCAGCTCCCTGGGTGGCTTCCTTGGCGCCGGCAGCATCCGCGCCACTGCTGTTCTCTGATGCAGTGCTGTCCTGCTCGCTGGTCTCCGGTTCGCGGAGGTCCAGCAGTTCGTTGCCATCACCCCCACTGCGGGCGGTGCTGGTGCTGGGGGTTGCGGAAGCTGTGGCCATGACCCGTCTCGGCTGTCAGTGGGATCGGCAGCCCATCGCGGCGCTGCCATCACCTGTTGCCGAGGCAGAAATCAGATGAGTCGATTCGGCTTGAGCGTCCCGAACACCCGTTCACCGATCAGCGGCTGCACCAGGGCGCCGATGCCGCCAGAGCCATGGCTGGCGCCGAACTCCAGCACATGGAACACGGTGTGGAGCGCATAGGGATCCACATCAGCAGCGCCAGCAGGGTTCAGAAGGCTCAGGTCCCCCAGCCAGATCAGTCCCTCGCAAGGGGCCACCACGGTGCTGCCACCGCTGGCCACGCGGCGGCCGTTCTGCTCCCAGCTCAGGGTGCTGCTCAGCCAGCTGGCGCCTGGATGGGGCGGCAGGCAGCTGGCCCGGCAGATCGTGCCGCTGTAGGTGAAGTCGCCGGTGTCAACCCCAGGGCCGTTCTCCTTGGCCGAGATGTAGCGCTGCCGGCTTAGGAAGCACTCGAGCACATGCGCCGCCACAACCCCCGAGGTGGTGTCCCCGGGGATGGCGTTCTCCGCCAGCAGCAGGCGTGCATTGGCAAACGGCTGCAGGGGTGTCGCTGGCCAGGGCTGATCTGATCGCGGATGCTGGCTGCTAGTGAACCGCCTGGGGCTTGTGGTCATCGCTCAACCCCGCAGCATCGGTGTGGTTCCTGGCTGCCCTGCGGCCTCGGCGGTGAGCTGCATCCAGCTGTTGAGCGCAGGCAGGAGCAACAGCAGGTGCTCGGCGTAGCGGCGCCGCTGGCGCAGCAGGGCCATTGCGGGCGAACTGGGGCTGGCGTAAGTGGTCTCGCTTTCTTCGCGCAGCAACGCTGTGTCGTAAGCGATCACATCTGCTTTTTGCAGGGGCGCATCACCAGCTGCAGCCACCGAACCGACGATCGGTCCCGAGTGGCTGGTCTTCTGAATTGCCTGCTCCTGTTCGCTACCGCCGGCCAGCAGCTGCTGATCGATCAGGGCCACCGCATCCAGCAGGGCATGGGCGCTCAGCACCCCAGCTGGGTGTTGGCGCAGCAGATCCGCCATCGCCCGGCCGATGGCATCCAGGCAGGGAACCGTGGCCGGCAACCCCAGGCACTGGCGGATGGCCTCCTGGTCGCCGGGTTGCCATGCTGCACCACTTGGTGTGCTTGGCGTATTGCTGCTGGTGGTCATGCAGAAGCCGGTGCCACACCGGCCAGATCCCCCAGCCATTGCCGTAGGGCCTGCTCGCTCACGATGCCGCGCTCATGCAGCTGCAGCATTTCAGCCACGGTGGGTTGCGGCTTGGGTGCCGGTGCCAGCGGGCTGATCTCCACCAACAGGGCGGGCCCGTCCTGTGCGGGAAGCGGTTCACCGGTGATCGCGCACCAGTGCTGCAGCAGCGTGGAAAACATCGAGGCCTTCTGAATCGCCTGGCTTTGCAGCAGCGCATAGGCCTGCGAGGCCGCTAGGGAGATTTCGGTGGCGGTGCGCGGCGCCCCTTGCGCCACAGAGGGGATCAGGGCGTCTCGACGCATGCCCTCATCGAGGGACTCCAGCCAGGCGCGGTGCTCCGCCAAGGAGCGGGCCTGGATCTCTACGAACTGGAAGCTGGCCCCATCCGGCAGATCGATCACGCTGTTGGGGCCGAGCACCACCGGCTCGCTGCTGCCATGGCCCATGGGGCCGATGACCCCTGTGCGCACCCCCACCGGTAAGGCTGTGCGGTACAGCAGTTCCTGGTAGTCGCTCTGGCAGCGGAAGTGGTTGAGGTATTGGTGCGCCAGGCCCAGGTGCGGTAGGTCACCCTCCCCAAACGCGGCACCATCACTGGCGTACCAGATCAGGGGCAGCTGGCTGAAGCCCCTGTAGTGCTGCAATCCCGTGCGCTGCGGGCGCCAGCCCGATGGGGCCTGCTGGTCTGCCACCAGCTCGATGGTTTCAACGCTCATGCCCTCCCCGTCGAGCGCCACGGATCCGTAGAGCCACGGATGCTGTGGTCGATCCGGCTCGAGTGGCTCGCCTTGAGCCTTGGGGTTGGGTAGCCGGAAGCTGACCGCGTCCGGTAGGGACTGGGGGCCGGGCAGGTGCCAGTTCAGAACATCGCGGCGCTCCAGCAGCGCCAGACGCGGCAGGGAGAGGCGATCACCACGGCGCAGCGCCTGCTGCCGGTCGCCCTCGCTGGGCCAGAGGTGCTCAGGTGGCAGCACGCCAATCAGTGCAGCCCCATCGCGGAGCACCAGCACGTCGGCGCGCTCAAGGAACACGCCCAGGTCGGTGCCGCGTCCATCCACATCACTGATCACCGCCTGCAGCGAGGCAGGCAGCTCACGCCAGTGGCTGGAGGCCAGCATCCCCGCGAAGGTGCGCAGGGCATCACGGAAAAACCCCGAGGGCAGTGCCGCCTCCAGCCGCCGGCGGTAGGCGGTTTCCGGCTCGCGTTCACCGCGGGGCAGGTAGCGCTCCTTGCGACCTGCGAGGAGGTGCCAGCAGTCCTGGATCAGCTCCAGGCGGGGGAGCAGCGCCGCCAGGCTGGGATGCAGAGGCCAGGGGAGCAGCTCTGCAGCGTTCACAGGTGGCACGGGGATCAGCGGCGCTGCCAGCCATTGCCGGTGCCACACCCCAGGATCAGCCAGTGCACCGAGAAGATATGCGGGCTGCGCATAGGCCAGCAATAGGGATCAGGATGGTTCTCAGACCCGCGAACCACACCTACGGTTGACGAAGGACAGCGCAGAGTCACGGCCGTGACTGTCAGACATGTTCACGCAGCTGATGCCCTGATGGTGATTCTCGGAAAACAATCGGCTTGCCGGGCTGGTTCACAGCATCGCCGAAGAAAGAGTTAGCAGGCAAGGGAAGATAGATGGCTACGCGTTTTGCGGTCGATGACAAAGTTTTTATTCCGGCATCCAGAATTCCAGGAATGGAAGGGCATCCCTCCGCATTCTATGAAACACGCATCGCGGAGGTCGGCATCAGAAAAGTGAAAGTCCACTTGCAGGGTGGAGTCACTTCAGAGTGGATTGGCTCTGGTTTATGCCAGAACAACATCGGCATTCTGATTTTCACGATTGGAGATCTTGAGACGGAGGTGGGGCTGCTTGATCCGCTGACAGAGTCCGTTCTCCAATATTGTCGATTGCTTGTTCCAGATGACCATCTGCGCGCTTACAAAATACGCTCCATTGCAGAGCTAAAAAGTATTTGGCAGAAAGAGCAGGCGGCCTATTCGCATGTGGTAATTGTTGGCCATGGTAGCCCTGAAGGCATCAAGTTCTCGGTTGATGAGTGGGTCAAGTCCGACGTGCTTGATGCCGCCCTTAAAGTCAGGGGCGCGCCGAAGAAAGTATTTATCTCTCTTTGTTGTCAAACTGGCTACAAGGCGGCAGGTGGAAAGCTCTCGGAGATGGCGATTTGCAGCCACTTCATTGCCCCGTTTCACAGCGTGCATGGTGCTGTAGCATCGCAGTTTGCGCAGACCTTCTTGGCATTTCATCTTCTCGTAGGAGAAAGTGTCGGCGTGGCATTTAGGCATGCGAGGAAATATACGCCTGGCAGTACAAGCTTCAGGCTTTGGGAAAAGGGAAAACTCAGGGCGGGCCCAAAGTGACCTACTAATAAATCGTTCCAGTGGACCCTCGAAAGCCGCGCTTTTACCGTCCGCTGAGTTCAGGTGTTTTGACAATTCTCCGACCTCTGGCCAGCATGCATCATGCCCAAGCAGTCATGGTCAACCGTTAAATCTGCTGCTTCCAGTCTGAGCCAGAAAGAGCTACTTGGTCTGGTTGGTGAGCTCTACCGGCTCTCCAGTCAGAACAAGGCGTTTTTGTATGCCCGCTTCGCAGATCAAGGCGTTGCGATTGAGGAGTTCAAGGCGATCGTTGCTGAGAGTCTGTATCCCGATGTGTCGCGCGATCGCCCGCTGCAGGTGGCCAAGGCCAAAAAGGCTGTTGCGGATTTCTGCAAGGCGGTTGCTGATCCGATCGCCCATGCCGACCTGATGCTGTTCTTCCTCGAGCAGGGCAATGCCTTCACGCTGGAATACGGCGACATCGATACGGGCTTCTACAGCGCCTTGGTGGCCATGGCCCGCCGCGCCGCCGAGGTGATCTGCAACCTGCCTGTCAACCTGCAGGAGCCCTTCAGGGAGCGGTTGGGAGAGGTTGTGCGCTCATCTTCGGGAATCGGCTGGGGCTATCACGACGACCTTGCGGATATCTGCGCTGCCGCATTTCCTGATCGGCGTTGAGGAAATTTGCCCCCGACCTGCTCACTGCTCATTCCAGCTCTGGATCCGTCTCACGCACCGCCATCGCCACCACCCGCACGCTGCAGGCCTGCCCGATCTCCCGCCAGCGCTCCAGCGTGATGCCCAGCCGCCCGAGCATCACCTCCAGCGGCTGACCCTCCCCCAGCAACCTCTGCCCCCGCACATGCAGCTCCCGCCAGCGGCCCGGCACCGAGATCAGGAACCCCTTGTCGCGCAGGTAATGAGTGATCTCACCATTCACGTAGGGTCTGGCGTAGGCAATGAAGTGATTGGGGCTGCGGCCCGGGCGGTGGATGTCGTAGCGACGTGAGGCCTTAATCAGCCCGATCGCTGCCAGCTGCTCCAGGTCTTCTTTCGGGTGGCCGGTGCGACGGGCGTAGTTGGCCGCCACTTTCGCTGCAAAGGGCAGGTGCTCCACCACCAAGGCATCAGCAGCAGCATGCGGCGAACGCAATGGTCCTCGCGAACGGCCCGATGTCGTCACGCGAGCGGTGGCCTGCTGGGGCCTGGGGCGGTGGGTTTGTGGTGAGGTGTTCATCAGAAACAGGTGGGGTCGTGTCCCTCAGCGGGAGAACAGCAGCGGCCGGGGCGTGGCCGTGCCCTGGCCGCGCCAGTGCTGGTTCTGCAGCCAGATCACGCCCTGGCAGAAGGCATCCACCAGGTCGTCATGAGACCCGTTGGGAAAACCCAGCAGTTCGCTGATTAGGGCGTCATTGCCACGGCGAAACGCCAACTGGCCCGCCTCCATCAGCGGGGCCACGGCATGGGCGCGGCTCACCTTGCTGCCAGTGGGCCGCACAGCGATCAGGCCAGGGATCTGGCGCCGCAGCAGCTGGCAGACGGCCGGGCCGTTGGCGGCATCCTCCACCAGCACTGCATCAGGGCTCTGGCCCTGCCCCAGCGCTCCAAGGGTTTGCCCGAGGAAGTTGACCACGCCCGGTAGATCGAGGCGGTGGTGCTGGCTCCAGAGCACTTCAATCCGGTGGGCGCCGCCATTCTTGGCTTCGGCTGGAGGGCTGACATGAGAAGCACTGCGGTGGAGCTGCTCACCCCGTGCCTGGGCCTGGGCCACCGGGTGGCGAGCCTCCGGATACGGCAACAGGCCAAGCAGACAGAAGCCGCAGTAGTCGTTCTCCGCTCCCCCCTTGAAACTCAGATCGCAGCTCAGCACCAACGCTGCAAAGGGCCGTTGGCTTGCCCGGGCCCCGGGGGCAGGCGTGCCCGCAGTGGTGCGGATCCAGGAGCGTTGAAACAGCAGTCCCTCCGCCGGCGACGGCCTCTGCTGATAGAGCGCGTTCCACCAGTAACTGCCGGCGCGGATGCGGATCTGCTCCAGCTCCACCAGCGGGAACCGTTCCGGGCAGAGCGGCTCACCGGGCTGGCGCCAGTCCGGCTCGATGCTGCAGGTGTTTGGGAATTTGATCTGCAGCTGGGTTGGTTCAGCAATCGCCGGCAGGTTCAGCACCTGCCACCGCTGCGGAGCGTCACCGCTCTCCTGCGCCAACAGCCAGCCGATCAGATCGTCCTGGTGCCAGCGGGTCAGCACCACCACCTGCGCCGCGCCTGCAAAACCCCCTCGCGAGGGCCCCTCTGGGGCCGGTTCGGCGCGGGTGAGCCAGACGGATTGGAACCACTCGATCAGCTTCTGGCGTTGGCCGGCGGAGTTGGCGTCTTCTGGTCCCTTGTAGGGGTCATCGATGATCCCCAGCGCGTAGCCCTTGCCGGTGAACGGCCCGCGCACACCGGCAGCGATACAGCCGCCCCGCTCGGGCGTCAGCCAGTTGCCAACGGCGGTGGAGTCCTTGGAGAGGGGATGGCCAACGACGCGGTAGTAATGCCGCGCCTCACGGCTATGGGCATAGGCCAGCTCGGCCGAATAGGAGGCGATGGCGCAGAAGCGTGTGGGGTAGCGGCTCACCCAGTAGGCCGGAAACAGCTTCGAGACGAGCAGTGATTTGCCCAGCCGCGGGGGGCAGCAAACGATCAGGCGGTTGAGCTCGCCATCGGCCACGCGCTGCAGCAGGGCGATCAGTCGCTCGGCCCAGGTGTGGAAGGCGTAGCCGGGATAAGCGGCCACGATGAAATCACGAAAGGCCTGGTGGGCCTGGGGGCCGTTCAGCTGGCGGTCTGGATCAGGACCATCCAGTAGGCCCCAGTCGGCCCAGCGGTCGGTAGCGGGATCCAGCAACAGCCCAGCCATCAGCTCTTGGCCTCCGGTGCCTTGAGAGGTGCCCGCAGCAGCCCGCCGATCTCAGCGATCACCCGGAAGGCGCCGACGGCGGCATTGAACTGGCCTGCATCCATCGCCCGGCGGGCGCAGTCGTTCAGCGCAAAGATCTGCTCGGCCTGGTGCCGGCGGCGGTCAGAGATCAGCTCCTGAACCATGCGCTCACGCGCAAGATTCAGGTAGCGGTTGACCGTCTGAGTGTTGTGGATTCCCCAGTTCTCACGAGCATTTTCAATGATCTGCACCAGAGGGAGGCGCTGAGCCACCCAGAGCTGTGCCTGAGCAATGCGCCGTTCCACCTCCAATCGCGAGGGCCTGGGGGGCCGATGAACCGCCACGCCCTTGGGGCGGCGCGGTGGATTGGCATGGCCGATCGGCCGGGCCGGATCGGTGGGCTGGTACAGCGGCTGGCCGTTGTCGTCCTCCGCGCTGGCCGCAGCGCGCAGCTCCTCCACCGGATCGGCGGGAGGCAGGGCGTGGGCACGCTGCGGCATCAGCTCAGAACGGCAGGAACTGGGTCTTCGGGGGGCGGATGGTCCAGAAGGGCTTGCCGCGCTTCTCCGTGGCGTTGCCCTGCTGGATCGCCTCGTCCTTGGCGGCCTTGAGCTGCTGCTCGATCTGCTGCACCGCCAGTGGGAACTCGTAGCTCAGCCGCCCGCTGCTGTGTGCAAAGGCCCAGTCGTTATGGGAGAAGGAGGGATCCAGCTGGCCAGCCGCCATCGCCTCGCTGAGGGCCTCAAGCAGCGGTTCGAGCTGCTGCTCCAGCTGCTTCTGCTGCGCCTTGAGGGCCGTGATCGCATCAAGCAGCGCATCGATGGCGTCGACCGCATCCGTCGCCCCGTCGGTTGCGCCTGAGGGCACCGAGGCAGCTTCAGCAGGAGCAGCAGGCATCACCATGAGCACGGCGTTCAGAGGCCAGCAGACCAGAGCCCGCCAGGGCTTCACTGTATGGGCTCTGTACTAAGAGTCGCAATCACAGGGGCTGTTAATTCCTAACCAGTCTTCCCTCTGTGCTCAGAAGGGCCTGCGGGCGAGGCAGTAGCGGCTCCAGGCGGCGGCCCAGGCCGCCAGGCACTGCTCACGGCTGTAGAAGGTGCTGGTGAAGGCCTCGCCGGGCTTGCTCCAGATCGTCTGGCCCAGGTCGTAGTGGTTTCCCTGGGCGGCCTCCAGCACCATGTAGCCGCCGAGCTGGGCGGCGGTGGAGTAGGGCCGGCCGTGGGCCGAGAGGGTCTTGAGGTCGTAGAGCACCCGCACCTCGCGTCCCCGCCGCTCGCTCAGCGCCGGGGACACGTAGGCGCCATCGAAGGCCCCGGCCACGTTGCGGGCCAGACAGCAGGTGAGCCGCTCGCTGGCGATCACCTGTACCTCCTCCCAGAGCGGCAGCTGCAGCAGCGGCAGGATCCAGTCCCGGTACGGGTGATGACCTAGCAAGGTCTCGGCTTCCAGCAGGGCTTCGCTGGCGCTTTTGCCCACCAGGAAGCGGGCCTGGCTGTACTGCTCAAGAGCCGCGTGAACGGTGGTGCCGCGCGGCTCCCAGATCGGCCGCTTGGCCTCAATCGCCCGTTTGGCGGTCTCGCTCAGGCCATGGGCCAGCACGCCGGTGATCGACACCGGGAACAGATGATCCCCCAGCCAGTAGCGGTGGTCTTCCTCATCCCGCCAGAGGCCGGGGATGGGCTCAAGCCAGGTGGCGGTCAGCATGGCCGTTTCCCCTGCAACAGCCCGTGACGGTGAGCGTCACAGCCGAAATCCCGCGCCAGTGCTGGGCTTAAGCAGACCCTGTGACGTTGTAACCCTCTTTCTATAAATAGAAGCATTAGCAAGCAGCAGTGTGTCTTTACGCAGGTGTGCATGGGTGCCTATGTGTGTGTGAGGGTGTCTATCCCCGCCGAAAAGCGTCACAGCGTTACAGCCGCTGTAATCGCTTGCGCTGCAGCCGATCTCGGCATAACGGTGGGGTGTTGCAGGGTGTCATGGCTGTGACGCTCCGGCTCAGAGAACCGCCAGTGGAATCGCCACTGCCCGCGTGACCATGCCGGCACCGCAGAAGCGCACCGGGCCGCGGCGCTGGGCACCGGCCAGGCGCAACAGCACCACCGCCCAGCCATGGGCCCAGGCCGTCTCCCGCAGGATCTGGGCGATCGGCTCAGCCGTGTTGCTCACCAGCAGATGGGGCGGCTCCAACCGCAATCCCTGGCGGGCCAGGGCTTGGCCCGCCAGTTCGGCGCTGATCTCCAGGTCATGGGCCTGGTGGGCGGCAAGCTCCACCAGCTCACCGATCGTGCGGGTGACGGTGCGATCGGGGCACTCCACCCGCAACGGGTGCTGCAAGATCGTCTGGATACAGCGCTGCTCATCACTGAGCTCGGTGCTCTGGCTGTAGCTCTCCCAGTCGTGGCAGGCGATGCACTGCTCGGCCTCATCCTGAGTGGGGACTACATCGCTGAGCAGCGACCAGGCTCCAGCCATCAAGGTGCCGTACTGATCCCCCAGGCGCTGGGAGTCAAAGTGCCGTGCTGCCGCCCGGGTGAACACCCCTTCCGCCTGGCGGATCATCGGGATCAGCCCCACGGTGCGGGCGATCAGCCGCCGGCCCAGCTCGCTGGAGATGTGGCGATCGAGGTCCCGATCCAGCGAGGCCCAGTGCATTTCACGCTCACCTTTGGGCAGCTCAGCGGGGTTGCGCAGGGTGAGCTGGGCAAAGCGGCTGCGGTCGGCTCCCTGCTTGAGGGCAGTGGCGATCGAGCTGAGCAGGAACATCGAGCGCACCCTGTAGCGGCTCACCTCACCGCTGGGGGAGCCCTTGAGCAGGGAGGCCCCGCTCTCGCTGCTGGCCACCCGTGCCAGCGACAAGATCCCCTGCATCCGCTGCTGATCCGGCCGCTCGTTGCTCTCGGCCTCGTCGAACACCACCGGCACGGCGTCGGAGCAGATCGATTGGCGCAGGGCGGCTTCTGTTGTCGAGCCGCTCACCAGCAGCGCGAAGTCACCCAGCAGGGGAGTGATGTAGCGATCGAGGATCGCGCTCTTGCCGGAGCCCGCACCGCCGGTGAGCCACACGTGGGGCCGCCAGCGCAGGGAGCCGCAGATCGGGCTGAGCACCACCCAGCCCACCAGCAGGGTGCCGGAGGCGGGCACATCCCAGTGGAAGCGGTTGGCGATGCTCACGATCACCGCCGCCTCCTGCACCGACAGGGGCTCCACATCGCCCGGCCCATCGAGCCGCGGCATGCGCTGGTAGACGTAGCGCGAACGAAAGGGGCTGGTGATCAGGTGCTCCCCCTCGGGGGTGACGAGCCGATCGCCCAGGTGCAGCAGCGGCCGGCCGTCATCCCACCAGGCCCCACGGCCGCGGATCCGATCGGGGGTGAACAGCCCGGCGGCGATCGAGCGCTCGTAGAGGTCACTGGCCACCGCCGACCAGTTCACGCCGGTGCGGCTCGGGTAGAGGGTTTCCCAGTGGGCCAGGGGCGCCAGGGCAATCAGGTGGGTGGCGGTGTGGGCAGAGCGGGCCAGGCGCAGCACCTGCCCGGTGCGGCCGGAGCGGTAGTAGCTGGCCTCGCCGTCGTAGCCGAGGCACTGGAATGGCGCCCCGCTACCGCCACCTGCCGGTGACACACCGGACGTGGGCTCCTGCTGATCAGCTTCTGCCTCCTGGTTCGAGGCCCCTTTCGCGGCCGGCAGTGGCTGCAGCCACAGCTGCAGATGTTCGGCAGCGGACGCTGGACTCCAGTCGGCATCGGCCAGATCCCATCCCTGCGGGAGATCGGCCGGCGGATCCACCAACGCGAGGCTGCAGCCCTGCTCGCTCAACAGTTCGGCCAGCCGCGCCATCGCCTTGCGGCCCGGCGCATCGGCATCGGGCCAGAGCGTCACCGACCGCCCTTCCAGCGGCTGCCAGTCGGCCTTGCCGATGGCGTTGGTGCCGTTGGCCCAGCTGATCACCACATGCTTGGGGAACAGCTGCGCAGCGGCATCGGCCGTGCCCTCCCCCTCCACCACCAAGACCTGAGCCTCTGGGCGTTGGGCCAGCCCCGGCAGGCCGTAGAGGGGCCGGGGGACTGGCCACTCGCAGGAGAAGGGATCGCGGCGGCTGGGGCGGTGCCAGCTGCCATCGAGCCAGACCCGATGCAGAAAGCCCTTGCGGCCGCTGCGAGCGGAGCAGAACCGCTGAATCCAGAACAGCTGGGCGCCGCTGGCGTCGCGATAGCACCACTGGGCGATCACACCCCGCTCCAGCTCTGGCGGCGCGGCGTCAGCAGGTGGCACCTCGGGTTGGCGCCAGGGCCGACTGGCGTGGCCAGGTAGGCCAGTGGCGGCAGGGGTGGCCGGTGGGGCAGGGAGCTTGCCGCCGGAACCGTTGCCGGTGCTCACCGGCTGGGGCCGATGCCGCTCGGTCCCGGCTGGATCCATGCCCAGGTAGCGCTCCACTTCAACGCAGGCCTGGCGGAAGCTCCAGCGGCGCACCCGCATCAGCAGGTCCATCCCGGTTCCGCCGCCACCCAGATGGTCCTTGCCGCCGCACTGATTGCAGAACCAGGAGCCACTGCCGTCCCGGTCGTCAAAGCGGTAGCGGTCCCGCCCCCCGCAGGCCGGGCAGGGCTGGTGGCGATTGCTGAGCTGCTCGGCGTGCAGACCCGCAAGCGCCTCGAGGAGCTCCCTCCAGCGGCCTGAGGCCGCCGTTATCACGTCGGTTGCCATGGGTGTCGCCGCAGCTCAACAACGCTCAGCGGCTGCCGCCAGCACAGGCCCTGGCATGGCCATGCCGGCCCGTTCTGCCGCGATCGCCGCATCGATCACCTGGCGCAGCACCGCCGAGCGACTGAGGGCGCCATGCAGGCGGCGCTGGTCAAGCCAAGCCAACTGCGCCTCAGTGATGGAGACGCTCAGGGGCGGTGCAAAGGAAGCCATGGATACCTGGAACTCTGAGCACAGCCTAAGCGCACCCGGCAGGGCTTGATAAGTTGAACATTGCTGAGGTGTCCGACTCAGCGCAAAGCCTGTCGTCACGCCCATGGCCCCGATCGTCCTGCGCGACTACCAGCAGCAGCTGCTGGCCGATCTCCGCGCTGCCCTCAAGGTCCACCGGCGGGTCTGTGCGGTCATGCCCACCGGAGCGGGGAAAGGGCAGACCATCGGCGCGATCGTGCAGGGCGCGGCGAGCAAGGGCCGCCGGGTGCTGGTGCTCGCCCATCGGGCTGAACTGATCGAGCAGCTCACCGGCACCGTTCGGGCCTGGGGCCTGGAGCCCGACGTGATCGCCCCCGGCCACCGGCTGCAGGGCCGGCAGGTCGCCGTGGGCTCGGTGCAGACCGTGGTCCGGCGCCTCGAACTGCTGTCTGCGCCGGATCTGATCATTCAGGACGAGGCCCACCACCTGGTGGCTGGCAATGTCTGGGGCCGCGTCATAAACGCCTGGCCTCAGGCCCACCTGATCGGCAAGACTGCCACCCCCGAGCGGCTCGACGGCAAGGGGCTGGGCGTGGAGGCCGGCGGCTATTTCGAAGCCTTGGTGCTGGGGCCTTCAGCAGCCTGGCTGGTGGAGCAGGGCTGGCTGGCCAAGCCCCGGGTCTTCTCCTGGCCGGGTGCAAGGAACAGCAAGCTCCGCCGGGGGATGGGCGAGTTCGATCTCGAGCAGGCGGCACGCGCCTTTGGGGACCGGGCCGCCATCGGCGATGCCGTCTCCCATTACCGGCGCCGACTGCACCCGGGCACGGCGATTGTTTTTTGCTGCACGATCGAGCACGCCGAGCAGATGGCCGCGGCCTTCCGCAGTGCGGGAATTCGCGCTGCGTCAGTGAGCGGCAGCACCCCTGCTGAGGAGCGCAAACGCCTGATCGCTGGGCTCGGCACCGGTGAGTTGGAGGTGCTGAGCAGCTGCATGATCATTTCCGAGGGCACCGACATCCCCTCAGTCGGCGGGGCGATCCTGATGCGCCCCACCGCCAGCCTGTCGCTCTACCTGCAGATGGTCGGCCGGGCCCTGCGTCCCGCACCTGGGAAACAGGAGGCCGTGATCCTCGATCACGTCGGCAACGCCCATCGCCATGGCCTACCGACCGATGAGCGCGAGTGGAACCTGGCCGGGCGGCGCCGCCGCGAGGGCGTCTCGATCCCCATCAAGGACTGCCCAGTGTGCTTCTGCAGCTGCCCCAGCGCAGCGCAGGTCTGCCCCGACTGCGGCCATCTGTTCCTGACCGACGAGCACGATGAGCAGCGGCGAGGGGTCCAGCAGGTTGAGGGTGAACTTGTGGAAGTCACAGGCGCAGCCCGCCACCGTCCCAAACCCAACCAGCAGCAACGGCCACGGCGCACGCACCCGGCCGCAGGCTGCCGCACCTTCGAGCAGCTGCTGCAACGCGAGCAGGATCGGGGCTACAAGCCCGGCTGGGCCAGGCACGTCTGGGCAGCCAGGCAAAAAGGTGGAGGAGCGAACCGCTAAGTGCAGCCGATTTCACCCCAGATGTAGAACGATCTACCTTGCGAGGGGTAAACGCAGCGGTCTTGCACTAGATTGGAGTCGCTACCTACTGACCACCCCACTCCCCATTCCCACATGTAGAAGACTACACTCCCTACATCTGGGCAGGCGGAGAGGACTTGCTCTGTGTATTTCTTGGTGAGCTGTGGGCTGCTCGTGAGTGCCTGGTTTGCGTTGTGCGCTTGCTGAGTAGCCTGCAGCCCTCGCGACCACTGCGTGTTGAGGTTGAAGACGATCCGCTGCTGCCTCTCTGGAATGGGCGAGGCTGCAGCGGGACTTTCTGATGCTGGTGAATAGATCTGCACATCTTGCAGATCCCCGCCCAGCCTGTTTTCAATGTCACTGTGCACTTGATGAATGGCATTGAGGCAGCGAGGGTCCTTGATGCTTTCGTAGGCGGAAGCTCTGTCGTTCGCAAAAGCTGATCTGCCGGCCAGGGACGCCATGGTCAAAGCAAGCGTGACAAAAGAGATGAGTGCTTTCATGGTGAGAAGTAGTACCCCCATTCGTATTGCATGACATTCATGCCGTCCTCTCCAGGGACCAGGCGTGTGTGCGGGCCATCTCCGAGGTCGACCCATCGAAAGGTGCGAGCCGTGCCATCAGGGAAAAAGCCAACTGGGACACCGCCCTCATGCCAGTGATTGAAGCTCACCAGACCAATGTCTGGACATGCTTCCAAGATCCGTGCACCAAGAGCGGATAGGTAAACTGGAGAGGAGAGAAGGCCCTGGTAAAGCTTGTCGGAGTCCCCGGATAAATTGATGTCCAGCTGCTGCGGTCTCCCTGGAGGCGCACCGTAGTAATACTTGCCGATGGAGGTGCTATCGAGCGTGAATGTTGGATACACCATCCGCGCAATGCGAGTGCCGGCATTGGCCCGATAGGGAGAGAAGAAGCCTCTCGATCTGAGCTCGGATTTGACTGATGATTGTGCTTCTGTACAAGTCGCCGTTGTGCCCTTTAATCTGGTGAAGTGAAGTGACTGTGCGAGGGCGCTGCTACTCAAGCCCTGCAAGGTCTGCCAGGTCAGGATCAGGGCCGTCAGTGGACGTAAAAAGGTATGGCCAATCAATGGCGGGTGCATTTCCTTGGTGGCTGACGATGTCCTACTTGGCATATGTAGGTATAGGCCGGAAGTCAGTTTCAGTCAGGCTTGGCTGCCGCGACTGAAGGGCGGTGTGGCCTGGTAAGGCGCTTACCAGGGTGGTCGCTGTCCCGAGTCTGGCAACAGGAGGCATGGACTCCTCCCCCAGCGAACACGAGATCCAGCAGCGCATCCGCCTCGCCTGCGGCCGCGGGCCGGTGCGGCTCTGGCGGAACAACACCGGTGCCCTGGTCGACCAGCAGGGGCGCTTCGTGCGCTTCGGGCTGTGCAAGGGCAGCAGCGACCTGATCGGTCTGCGGTCGCTGGAGATCACGCCCGAGCTGGTCGGCCTACGGCTCGCTCAGTTCGTCGCCCTGGAGGTCAAGACAGCCCAGGGCGTGCTCGGCCCGGAGCAACGGGCGTTTCTCCGGCTAGTGCAGCAGCTCGGGGGCCTGGCCGCGGCCTGTCGCTCTGTGGAGGAAGCCGAGCAGTTGCTTGGCGTGCCGAGGCAAGTGCTGCTGGGACACTGATGGATCCGGCAGAACTGCAGCAGCGGCTGAGGCGTCTCGCAAAGGCCCACCCGGGCGAGCACCCCTACACGCTTGCCCTGAGGCTGCAAGCAGAGACAAGGAAGGTGATGACTGGGCAGCTTGCCAAGCAGATCCTGCAGAGGCTCGGACAAGATCAGACCTGATATGCCAGGACGTGTCAGGAAGTGACTAGGAGTGCCAAGTTTGCCGTATGGTTTGGGAAATCCCATTCAGGATCCTGAACGTGGCCATCACCTACGCGGAGCTGCTTGAGCGCCAGGAGGAGAACCGCGCAGCGTTCGGTCGGATGCTGCTGAACTGGCGAAGAACCAACGGCTGGACCCAATACACCGCCTGCAGCTGGGCGGAAGAGGCCGGCTTCGATGCGATCTCCTACGGCAACCTCTCGGTGATCGAGCAGGGCAAGGCCGGCGAGCTGCGCCAGAAGGCCTTCTGGCAGCTGGGCGAACTGAACCGCCGAATCGCCGAGAAGGACTGGGGCCCGGTCAAGACCCAGGGGATCAAAGAGAAGCTGGAAGGCGCCATCCCACTGGGCGACGAGGAATGCCCGGCCTGGACGCCACTGGAACTGTGGGCCTGCTACTGCGGCCTGAGAGATGTGCCGGAAGCGTTCCGCACCACGCCCGCGCCGACCGTTGGCCAGCGCAAGGCCACGGAGCTCTCCAGCAAGTGGCGCAACCAGATGCGCCGGGTTGTCGACGAGTGCGGGCTGGAGCCCAGCGACGCCCTCAACTCCTTGGCGGTCGAGGCCAGCGAAGAGCATCGCAAGCGCTTCTTTGCAGTGCTCACGGGCTTCGGCGACTACAAGCCGGAAGAGCTGGCCCCACTGTGGATCGAAGGCGACCTTTACCTGCCCAAGCGCTGGCTGGACCAGTGGGAGGCGGCCAACAGAAAGGGCACCAAGCCCAGCGGCCGCAGAGGCAAGAAGCCAGTCCCAGCCTGATGGCTAGGAATTAACAGCCGCTATGAGTGCGGCTTTCAGTAAAGAGCCCTAAGATCCGGACCAGCGGGCAACCGCCCGATCGATCCGTCATGGCTTCACCCCCAAGGCCTCCAGGGGCCGCCATTGAGGCGCCGCCGGCCGTCCTGGCCGACGCCACTCCCGAGCAACAGCTCACCTATGCCCTGGCCAATTTTCAGGCCGAGGTGTCCCCCATCACCGCTGCCGATCTGGCGGAGGTGGTGCACTCAGCCCGCCCGGCCTTCCGCCGCGGGATCGGCTGGTCCGCCCAGCTGCGTGAGCAGCAAGGCCGCTCCAGGCTGCAGGTCACGGTGATGCATGTCGCCGGGGCCGAGCTCTGCAGCGAGTCCTGGGCCGATGAGGCCAGCGATCTGGCCGAAACCACCGGTCTGATGCTGGCGATGCTGCTGGGCATTCCCATGTCTTCTCAGGCTCGGGCTGTACAGCCTTATTCCGCGGATTCAGAGCAGTCTGATGACAAGCCCGGTGAGGGCATTGCTCAGCAGGCTTGCTCCAAGCCGAAGGCCGAAGACCCATCGCCGGAAGAGTCGCTTCCCTTGGCTGACGCCAATGGTGACGGGGCACCTGCGGACGGAGATCCAGGCCTCGCTCCCCTCACCCCTGAGGAGGTCAGCGAGGTTCACCGCCGCGTCCTCGAACTGCCGCAGGCGACACGCCAGGAGCTGACCAAAGCCTTCCGCGAGCACTTCCAGGTGCCGCGCAACGCCCGTTCCATCGGTGATCGCATCACCCAGCGGCAGCACAGCTTGTTCATCGAGCTCTTCCTCGAAGAAGCGCAGGGCCAGGTGCAGGCGGAAGCTCCTGCGGAGCCAGGCCCATGAGCACAAGCCATCGCCCCCGGCCGCCACGCCGCTACGGCGAGCAGCCCCGCTCTCAGGCTGGTCGGCATTTCATCCAGACCCAGGTGCGCACCGATGTGTACCTGCGGATCCGCGAGGTGATGGAGCGCCACAACATCTCCGCCAGCGGAGCGGTGCATCACCTGCTGCGCGAGCGCTTTGGCCTGCCGCCCCTTCCTCCATTCGATCAACACAAGGTTTCCACCGATTCATCCCATGGCTAAAGACATCTTCCGCACGCCCCTCGCTGAAGTGCGTTGGGCCCACCTGATCACCCCCAGGCATCAGCTCGACAAGAGCAAGCCCAAGGCCTGGACGGCCGACCTGCTGCTCCCCAACGGTGACGAGAAGGCCCAGTCCTTCCTGCTGGCGATGGAAGATCAGTTCATCGCCCTGCACGGCAGCCGCAAGCGCCGCGCCGAGAAGGGCTTCCCCTGGAAGCCCGACAAGGAGAAGCCCAGCGAGATCACCGTGGTGCGGTTCAAGGTGCCGCAGTTCCAGCGGCGCGACGGCTCCCTTTCCGATGGGCCCCGCATCGTCGATGCCAAGAAGCAGCCCTGGGATGGGGCCGCCATCGGCAACGGCTCCAAGGTTGTGGTGGCCTTCGACATCTACGACTGGGACGGAGAGAACGGCTGCGGCATGACCTTCCAACCCCGCGCCGTCCAGGTGGTCGAGTTCGTGCCTTACGAGCAGGTGGATCCCACCGATGGCTTCGAGGAGGTCGACGGCTACACCACCTCCGGGGCTGGTGCCGGTAATTGGAGCGCCGGCGCTGCCGACGACGACGAGGAGCTGTTCTGATGCCACTCGATCGTCAGGACCACAACGCCGGGGCCTGGAGGGGCAGGCCCCCTCACCGGCCCGGCCCCCAGCTGCCTGCCTTCTGCCGTACCCGCCGGCCCACCGTCATGGTCACGGCCTCCAGCCTTGCCGGGCTGCGCGGCCTTGTCCTGCTGGGGTTGGCGTTTCAGCTCAGCACCCTGCTGCTCGTACTCGCCGGGCCCGTACCGCTGCGGCCAGTCACCAGCACCGTCTTCCGTCCCGATGCCGGCACTGATGCCGGTGAGCTTCCACCCGTCACACCGTTTTCAGACCGATGAACACCACAACCACGTCGTCCTATCCCGCTGCGCATGTCGTTTCGATGAATCACCCCGCGCTGATCTCCCGTTCCTGGAACGGCACGCCGATTTCCCGGCGCGTCACCGATGGCTATGTCAATGCCACGGCGATGTGCAAGGCCAACAACAAGCAGTGGTCAAAATACCGGGAGAGCGACCGCTGCCAGACCTATTTGGATGCCCTCGCTGAAACCTCCGGAATTCGGATGTTTGACCTGATCGAGTCCCGCCAGGGCCAGGGCGGCGGCACCTGGGTCCATCCCCAAGTCGCGGTCGACCTGGCCCGCTGGATCAGCGCGCCGTTCGCGGTGTGGATGGATGGCTGGTTCCTGGAGAGTGTCCAGCAGGGGCAGCCGACACCGGTGGAGACGACTGCGCCCCGGCTTCGGGAAGCCGAGGTGATCTCCTTGGTGGAACGCAGCATCAGCCTGTTTGAGCGGCTTGGCGGCATGGATCAACGCGATCAGCTCCTGTTCAAGGACATCGTGCGCAGCAACGTGCTGACCGCGAGCTCGGGAATGCTGCCTGGCGCCCCGTATGACGAGGAGCTCACCTTGGGAGATGCCTGGCTGGAGGTGTTCCAGCAAGTGCTGCCGCGCAACCAGTTCTGCGCAGCCGGCAAGCTCGTGGCCAGGGCCTACCGCGAGGAGTTTGGCGAAGAACCCCCTCGCCGCCAACAGTTTGTTGACGGGGCCCCGCGCCAGGTAAAGAGCTATCGCCGGTCCTGGTTGATCGACACGCTCAAGCGCTTTCGCGCCCAGCTGACAGGGGGCTGATGGACACGCCTACCACGTCATCCCGCCAGCGGGTCTGGGTAACGACTGCAGAAGCGTGCGCATCTCTGGGGATGAGCCGTGAAACCCTCCGCCAGCTGCGGCTGCGAGGGGTGCTCATCCCGGGCAAGCACTATCGCCGCTGGGGCTGCACCCAGGGCCGGGGGCCTCTCCAATGGCACCTCGAGAACGTCGAAGCCACGATCACCGGCTGGAGCAAACGCAACCTGTAGAGACCTTGAGCAGCACGGAACAGGTGAATCCATGAAACTTCGACAAAAAAAGCCTCAGAGCAAAGCCGCAATTAGACAGAGCCAAAAGAACATTGCCTACAGCGCGTGCACACAAGGAGTTGATCGTGTATAATCAAAGAGCGGGATTATCACAATGTCATGGAGCAACGCAAAGCAGCGCCCACCCTGCACACCGCACTAGACATCGTCAAGAGTTCACTAGAAAAGGGAACTGACCTCAGGTCGTTAGCGTCGGCGGGCTCGAGCAATGCAGGCAAGATATTGTCAGGCCAGCACAGTGAACTCTCAAAAGGCATCTTCCAGCTGATCGTCCTTGGGGAATTCAAGAACGGGAAGAGCACGCTGCTTAATTCCTTTCTTGGGCAGAAGATTTTGCCTGCCAAGCAAGCGCCAGCGACAGCTGTTATCACAAGAATCTTCCACGGATCACCTGATAAAGGCGTGACCGTGTACTACGCAGATGGCAAACATAAGACGCTTGGCCTTGCTGAGTTCCAATCAGAGTTCATGCTTGACATAGCCGATCATGGGTCGCATGCTGAGGATCGCTTTCGCGATATCTTGTATGCAGACATTCCTGTAGACCTAGACTTATGCAGAGATGGGGTGATTCTCGTAGACTCACCAGGTCTTGCTGAAAACCCTGTACGAACAAAGGCGACTCAAGACTTTTTTAAATTTTCCACTGGCGCAATATTAGTACTTGACGCCACCCAGCCACTCAGCATCGAGGAAGTGAGATGGGCCAAAGACCTCTTTTCCAACTTCGGACCCGAAGGTGTTTTTGTTGTAGTCAACAAGATTAATCTTGTTGATGACGACGAGGTCGATGAGATCAAGCGACTATTCCACTCGCGCCTGAGCGAGATCAGTAATGAGACACTCGGCCGTGAGCAAGAAAATCGCATTTACTTTGTCGACGCCAGAACAGCCCTTCAATCCAGGACCTCCAGATCAGAAGATCTTTTCAGAGCTAGTGGGGTCTATGACCTATTGAACGATTTGTCAGTTTTTCTTTCATCCTCCGGTCGCGAACGAATTGCACTAAAGAGACTGCAGGCTGCATCCAATGACTTTCTTAATGAACATGAAAGACTTGTGAATGATTGGAAAGCAGCTGCAAGCTCTTCACTCGAAGATCTGAAAGCCAGAAAAG
>NZ_JAYGIA010000003.1:0-41188 GCF_034931165.1 Synechococcus sp. BA-124 BA4
GGGGTGTAGCCAGGGGCAGCAGCGGCACCCCCTCGCGCCAGACCAGGGGCAGGCTGGCGGCGGTCCCGGCACTGGCACTACGGCGAAAACGCCCGGCATCGGCAAGGGCCAGGGCGCCGATGCTCAGGCGCTGCCCGTGGGGGTCGATCCAGAGCGGCTGCTGACGCAGTTGCGGAGCCCCCAGAACACCGTCGATTCCTGGAGGCAATCCCGCCACGGGCAGCACCAGGGCCTCCAGGCCGCTGAGCCGAAGCCGTTCGCCGCCAGCGGCGAGCATCAGTTCGGGCAGCTTCACCCGCCCGGGCTTGAGGTCCGGGCAGCCTTCTCCGGCCCCGGCGAGCGTGAAGGACTTCGGATCCACGGGCCGGCCCACGAGCTTCAGCCGCCGCATCAGCTCGGGGCTCACCAGGGTGGTGGAGGCCCCGGTGTCGAGCAACAACCGCACAGGGCCGCCTTCACTCCGGAGGCTGAGCACGGGGGTGTCACCGCCGCTGGCCCGCTCCAGGGGGACGTTCACCTGGCCGCTGATCCGCCCGGAGTCCAGGGGCGGCCCACCCAGCTGAATCAGGGCCGCTGCTGCGCAGGGCGCCATGGAGACAGGGGAAGCCGCCGCGGGCTGGAGGCCAACGAGCTCCAGTCCCAGAGCCAGCCCCAGCGCCGCGGCCCTCCAGCTCATCGGCCGTCGGCGCGGCGAAGGGTGACAGCCAGCGCCCCGTCGGGCCGTCGCAGCTCCAGCCGGTTCGCCTCGATCTGCCAGTGGTCGGCGGATTCAAGGGCGCTCAGAAACTGGATCTCCTGCTCCATCACTCCCCGGGGCCGGACGCAGATCCTGCGGGTCGCCGCCGGTGGCCCCACCTGGATCGTTCCCGGGCCGAGCACCACCGCTGCGGAGTAGCGGTTGCATCCGGCTGTTCCCTCCAGACGGCCCCCGGCACTGAGCTCCAGGCTGAGGGTGGTCCCGGTCAGGGTGCTCACCACCGCCTGCCTGCCGTTGTTGAGCCCGGTGACGATCCAGAGGGCTCCGGCGATCTCCTGGGGCTGGGGCCGGAAGCGGGCCACAGGAGTGCCATTGGCCGCCATCAGCTCCAGCTGGCCGTTGCGGAGGCTGTAGCCCCTGGCCGCCGTGAGGGCTGCTCTGAACGACTCGGCCTGACGCATCTGCCTCTCGGGGCAGGCCATCTGGGTGGAGGGGCCCTCTCCGCTCACCCGGAAGACGGAGCTCCTGAGCAGCACGGAAGCGGAATAGCGGTTGCAGCCGTCGCTGCCGCTGATGCGGCCGTTCTCCAGCCGCATGGTCGGAGCCGGCGGCAGCACCGCGCGCTGCCCTGGAATCGACTCCAGCAGCCAGGCACTCCCCTCCAAGGGCGATGGCCGGGAATAAGCCGGCGGCGGGCTGACCGTGACGGTCAGCAGGGCCCCCAGGGCCAGAGCGAGCGATGCTGCTGCGCTGCGTCCGGTCACCTCAAGCACCACCAACGGCCGTCCCCATCCTGGTGCCCAGCAGCACCAGAAGCAGCCCGATGACCGTGATGGGGTGGATGGCCTCTCCCAGCACCAGGGCTGCACTGATCACCGCCACCACGATCGTCAGCGATCCCCACAACGACACCTGGGCCACACTCCAGTGGCGGTAGGCCTGGCGCAGGGCCAGTTCACTGCCCAGGGACAGCCCGAGTCCATAGATGACGATCACCCCCACCACCCAGGCGGCATTGAGCAGGTGGAAATGGGCGGGCCCGAACAGGATCAGGGCCAGGGCGCCGAACACCAGGGCCGAGATCGTGGTGGTGAGCCCAACCGTGAGGGCGGCCGGCCAGCCACGCTGAGCGATGGCGCGGCCGCTCACCCCGGCGCCCGCGAAGGCGACCACTCCCACCAGCGCCCAGATCACCCCCCGCAGTTCATCCATCGGGCCACCCATGCCGGCCATCGCCAGCTGGGGCAGCAGCAGCCCGAGCACGATCAGCCCGAAGCTCAACCAGAAGCCCCGTGGCAGCGTTTCCCCCAGCAGACGCCTGGCCAGCAGTGCCGACAGCGGCAACACCAGGGCGAACAGCAGGGTCTGGCTGATCACCGAAAGGGCTTCCAGGGCGAAGTAGAAGGCCACGGGTCCCACGATCAGACCGAGCACCGTGTCGAGCACCAGCAGACGGCGATCGGTCCCGTCCAGCCTGGCCAGGAGCAACGGCAGCTCGTGACGTCCGGGCAACAGCACCGTGAGGCCCACGATCACCTGGGCCACGAAGTAGACGTTGCAGAAGCTGATCGGGTTCTCGCCACCGATCGGGTGAGACGCCCCGAAGGCCTGCAGCCCTTTCAGGGCGGTGGCGTTCAGCCCCTTGAGCACCACGTACAGCAGCAGCGGTAACCAGGCCATGATTCAGCTCTTCGCCTGGATCAGCTGCCGCACGGCTGGAAGGCCTGTCTCGGCTCAGCTCAGAAAAAGAATTTCACCCCCATCTCCACTCCATTCTGGTTGATGTCGTAGGCATTCTCCGGGGACTGATCGTTGGTCCCACCGAGGTGGAGATAGCGCCAGGAGAGATTGAGCTGGGTGTTGTTGCCCACCGCATAGCCCAGACCAACCTGGGCATTGGCGGAATAGTCGTCGGAGTTGTTGACGCCGAAGCCGCCGACATCACCCCGGGCGAACAGGCGCAAGCGCGGCGAGAGGAACACACTGGCCTGCGTCCCCAGCAACGGCTGAGTCACGGTGCCACCGAAGCTCCTGGAGCGGGCGAGGCTCAGAAGCGGTCCGTCGAACTGGGCACTCAGGTCGTAGCGCATGTCGACGAATCGCACGCCCGCATAGGGGATCACGCTGAAGCTGCCGGCCTTGGCAACGGCCTGCTCCCTGTCACCGAAGCGATAGCGAAGGGCCACGTCGTAGATGCCCTGGATGTTGTTCAGCTTCGCGCTCAGTCGCCGGGTCCCAGTGGGGGATGTCACGGCGTCCTCCCCGCGCACCGACACATAGCTCAGGTCGGTGAGCAGACCCAGCCGCTTGTACTCGACGCTGCCCCGGACGTAGGCCGCCATGGTCAGCGGGCGCAGCACCTGCTCAAGATCGAGGTCCACATCGGCGGTCAGCCCCTTGACGGTGGTGCTGCCGGTGGTGCGCAGGGGTGCGAAGCCGTACAGCTCCACCGTGGCGCTCCAGGGAGAGGGTGCGGGGGGCTCGGCGGTCTGCTCCTCCTCGGCGAAGACGGCGGCCGGGAGCATCAGCGCCTGGAGCAGTGCCGTGAGCCCAAGCAGGAGAGCGTTCCGGGGTTGGAGAGTCGGACGCGCGTGAAGAGAGCTGAGCAACGGCTTCGGTGATGCACAGAACGTGCGGCAAGAGTAAGGGTGACCTCCCCCCCTGTCCGTGTGGATCCACGAGCAGGTTCACCGGCAGCTGGTTCATGCCGGGTGCCGGCCCATGACCTCCAGATAGCGATCCTCGGCTTCCCGCACCAGCAGCTGTCCGAGGCCGGCCTGACGCAGCTGGTCCTGCACCTCCTGAACCGTGAAGGCAGCCCCGAGGGACTGGCGGTAGTCGTGCCGGAGCACGGGAGGGGCCCCCGCCGCATGGGTGGCCACCAGCCGCTCGAGGGTGGTCTGATCGGGGGGGCGGCGCAGATCCTTGATGTAGATCGCGGCCCCGGGGGCCGCCAGTTGGCGCACCGTGCTCCAGAGAACCTGGGGATCGTGGAGATGATGCAGCAGGCTGTTGCTCACCACAGCGTCGTAGCCCCCCTGCAGCCGGGACGAGGGGAGCAGCGCCTGCACGAAGCTCACGGATCCGCAGGGCGGGGAGTCCTGCTGGTGCTGTCTCCGCTGATCCAGGCGGGCGAGGGCGATGGCCAGCATCGCGCCTGAACCATCCACTCCCACCACCCGGCTGGAGGGGTAGCGGCTCGCCAGCCGGAAGGTGATGTTGCCGGGGCCGCAGCCCAGATCGAGGATCCGCTCTCCGAGCCGGGAACCGAAACAGAGGGCGATGCGGTCCACCATCGCCTGGTCGCTGGCATTGAAATCGGCAGCGGCATAGGCCCAGGCCTGCTCGGCCCCATCCATCAGTTCGGGTTCGCAGATGCGCTCGATCAGACTGCTCCAGGGGGTCGTGGCATTCTCTCCCGGGCGGCTTCAGGGGCTGGATCGGCGCTGGGAGGGCTGACGTTCCCCACTGCTGGAGAACTGCTGCCAGCTGATCTGCTCGATCGTGCCCAGGGTCTCGGACTCGCCAGAGGCGGTGGTCACCGTGATCAGGTCCGGGCGGCCCGCCAGCACCTTCAGTCCTGACCCCAGAGAAAAATTGCCGGTGCCGGTGAACAGACCCCGGAACAGCTCCTTGTCCTCGCCATTGCGCACTTCCAGCCAACTGGGTTCACGGCTGCTGAGCTGAAGGCTTCCCTCGCTGGGCTTGCCGGCACTGGTGGACTGGCTGGGCTTGCCGGCTGGGCTGATGGTTGTGCTGGCCTCGGCTCCCGCGGGTGGGCGCGTCGTGGTGGTGGCCTTGGGCTGGCTTGGCTTCCACCCCAGGGCCAGGCCCACCACGAGGGCCACCACGCCGGCAACGCCTGCCAGCAGCCAGGTCACTCCGACCCGTCGGGGCTTTCGGGCTGGCTCAAGCCGGGCGGTGCTGCTGGGGTCCCGGGGAGCCATGGCGGGAGCCGCCAGGCTCACCCTCGCCACGGGAGCCGAGGAAGGTGCGGCCGTGCGTTTGACTCCAGGCAGGTGGATCTCCAGCAGGGGCTCGGTCAGCTGGTCGGCGTCGAGGCCGAGGCTGGTGGCCACCCGTCTGGCCTGGGCAATCAGGTAGATCCTCTCGGGCAGCCGCGTGTGGTCGCCAGATTCCAGGGCATCGAGCCGGTCGGCGGAGAGGTAGTTCTGCTCCGCCAGCACCGCCAGGGGGATGCCCTGGGCTTCCCGGGCTTCAGCGAGCGTCCGGCCCAGGCTCACCAGAATGGGTAGACGCTCCACGGTTGAAGGGTCGGCTGTGTCGGCCGGTTCGCAGGGCTCCGCCGGGTGGGACGCGCGCTCGCTCACGCTGGGGTTGCGGTCGATGGACTCCATCATGAAGGGAAGGTCCGATGCCGTCAGACGCCTCTGCTGCATCAGCGGCCCTGGGGAACGACCGCACAGGTCAGGGGCTGTTCCGCTTGTGCGTGAGTGCGGATCCAGCGCGCTTCCCGGCCCTTCACCCAGAACTCCTGGCCCAGGGAGCTGTAGCGGGCGCCACTGCCGGAGGGGGCCTGGGGCAGGCGCACCGCCTGCTCCTCCACGATCAGCACCACCTGCCGCGGGTTCTCGGGGAAGAACAGGGCCGTGACCTGCAGCGTTTCTCCAGGGCCGCTGCAGCGATAGTCCGCCCGGATCGCTGGTTCGGCGATGGCGGCCTGAGTGATCAGCAGCACGCTTCCCAGGCCAGCTCCCAGGGTCGACAGCACCACCGGGGTCGGCAGCACCGGGGCTCGTAGCAACGAAAGGCCGACCATGGCGTGGATCCTGACGTGCCCTTGCACTGTGCCATCACGAGACCCAATCTGGTGCCAGCAGACTGCAGGCCCCATGCACGGTTCACGATGAGGAGCTCCAGGCCCCAGCTGCGCCTCTCCCGCTCTGGCCAGCGCCACCGGGCCAATCCCTGGATTGAGGGGGTGGCCCGAGTGCTGCTCGCCCTGGTGTTCGTGCATGCCCTCGTCGGCAAGCTGACCAACTTCGGCGCGGTGGCCGGCACGATCGCGGCCCGAGGCCTGCCTCTGGCCCCTCTGCTGCTGGTGCTGGCCATCGCGCTGCTGGCGGTGGGATCGGCCCTGCTGATCCTGGGCTGGCGTCAGCGTCTGGGAGCGGTGTTGCTGCTGGTCTTCCTGGTGCCCACCACCCTCATCTTCCACAGCGAGCTGGCTGACACCGCCGACCGCATCCAGCTGCTGAAGAATCTGGCGATCGTGGCGGGTCTGCTGCTGGTGGCCAATCAACCGCCGGTCGAGCGGCGGCCGAGGCTCCGTCGATAGCAGAGCCGGCTCAGTAGAGCCGGCTGAGCACGAAGTCGGGAAGGCTGAGCAGGGCTGTGCGCGAGTCGGAGGGGCTGAGCCACTGAAGGGCTTCACCGGCCTCGCGGGCAAACCCTTCGGCCAGGGCCCTGGAGCGGGGGATCGCTTCGCAGCCCCGCACCAGGGCCAGGGCCTGGGCGAGGTCCTCGGGCTCACAGAGTTCCCGTTCAATCAGGCCGGCCAGGGCAGGACGTTCCTCAAGAGCAAAGAGCACCGGAGCCGTGAGATAGCCGGTGGCCAGATCGCTGGCGGCGGGCTTGCCGAGCTGCTGGTCGCTGCCGGTGAAGTCGAGAATGTCATCGACCACCTGGAAGGCAAGGCCGAGCTGGCGCCCGAAGCGGTAGAGGTCTTCGAGGCGGTCGTCAGCGAGGCCGCTGAGCACACCGGACGCCTTGGCGCTGTTGGCGATCAGGGAGGCCGTCTTGCAGTAGCTCTTGTCGAGATAGGTCTCGAAGCTCTGGCCGGTGTCATAGCGGTAGAGGCCCTGCCTCACCTCGCCATCGGCGAGGTCCATGATCACGCGGGAAAGCAGCTTGACGACGGCGAGGTCGTCGAGGTTGGCCAGGTGCCAGCTGGCCTGGGCAAAGAGGAAATCACCGGCGAGCACCGCCAGGCGATTGTTGAAACGGCTGTGCACCGTGTCCACACCGCGCCTGGTGGAGGCCTCGTCCACCACGTCGTCGTGAACGAGCGAGGCGGTGTGGATCATCTCGGTGATCTCCGCCAGGCGCCTGTGGCGGCTGGAGAGTTCGCCGTCGGGAGAGAGGGCGCGGGAGAGCAGCAGCACGATGCCGGGGCGGATCCGCTTGCCTCCAGCACTGAACAGGTGCTCGGCTGCCGCCTGAAGAATGGGATGCCCCGCTCCGATCAGACTGCGCAGATCGCTCAGCAGGGTTTCCAGGTCGTTCTCGACCGGCTGGAGCAGCTCTGCAACGGTGGCCATGTCTCCCGCCCGGTGCGCAGATCCTAGAAGGCTCCCACCGACGAACGCAGGCAGACCTGCTCCACCTGGGGTTGCCAGCCGAGCCAGGGGGCTGCGGCCAGGGCAAAGGCCTCGGCATCTCCCGTGACGCAGAATCGTCCCCGCTCCACCGGCACCTCCCTGGGGTGCAGGCCACAGCAGCGGGCCTGATGGACGGGTGCCTTGCCCAGCCGTTGACCCAGCTGAGCCACCGCCGCCTGGGCCGGATCCACCAGCACCACCTCGGGCGGAAGCAGCTCACGCAGCAGCTCCTCCAGCAGCGGGTAATGGGTGCAGCCCAGCACGATCGCCTCCACCCGCTCCGCCAGCAGCGGCTCCAGGTAGGAGATCGCCGCGGCGCGCAGGCGTGGATCGTCGAAATTGCCGTCTTCGATCAGGGGCACGAAGGCCGGACAACCGATCTCGATCACATGGCAGGAGGGATCGGCCTGGCGCAGGGCCCGTCCATAGGCCCCGCTGCCGGCCGTGGCGGGAGTGGCGAGCACCCCCACCCGCCGGCAATGCAGCTGGCTGGCCACGCAGTCGATCAGGCCGAACACGGGGATGCCTTCACCGGCTTCGGCCTCGGCGATGTCGAAGGCCAGGGCGTTGGTGGTGTTGCAGGCCATCAGCACCGCATTCACGTTCTGCACCCGCAACCAGCCCACCACTTCCGCGGCGATCCGGCGGATCTCGTTGGGAGAGCGATGGCCGTAGGGCACACGGGCGGTGTCGCCCAGGTACACGAAGGGAAGATCGGGATGATGCTCGAGCATCCGCCGCAACACCGTCAGCCCGCCCAGTCCGCTGTCCAGCAGGCCGATTCGCTGCTCCATCAGCCCCCTGCCAGATAACGGAGAATACCGCTGCTGATCGCCTGGGCCAGTCGCTGACGGTGGGAGGCGGTGGCCAGACGCGGGGAGTCGATGTCGCCGGTGACGAACCCGGTTTCCACCAGGGCGGCGGGCATCACCGTGCGGCGGATCACGAAGAACCGCCCGGTGCGTACCCCCCGATCCGGACTCCCTGGTGACACGGCGAGCACTTCCGACTGGATGGCGGACGCCAGAGCTCTGGAGAGCGAGCTCTGGAAGTAGAAGGTTTCGATCCCGTTGACATCCGGCCGGGCCATGCTGAGGGCGTTGGCATGAATGCTCACGAAGGCATTCGCCCTGCTGCTGTTGGCCAGGGAGACCCGCGGCGGCAGGTCCACGTCGATTTCCGAGGTGCGGGTGAGCAGCACCTGGACCCCCTTGGCCTGGAGCAGCCGCGCCACCTGGAGGCTGATGTCGAGCACCACATCGGTTTCGCGCAGTCCGCCGATGCCTACAGCCCCGGGGTCGGGCCCCCCGTGGCCCGGATCGATCACGACCCGGTAGCGCCCGCGTGGCACATCGGGAAGTCCGGCCGAGGAGAGGGGAGTCCGGCTGTAGCCGGGGGTGAAGCCCGGATTCGACCGCCATGGAACGGAGGCGGCGGTCACATCCCCCTCACCCATCGTGCGCAGGCTTCCATTGGGAAGACCCTCGAATTCGAGCTTCCAGCGGTCCCGGGCCGTGCCCACCAGCCTCAGTCGTCTGGGATCGAGCTGAGTGCCTGGCTGGAACTCAAGCACCAGTCGGGTGGTGCTGGGATCCGGCTTGCCGATGCGGACCTCCCGCAGGACGCCGTTGCCGCGGATGCTGCGGGTGCGGCTGGGAGCTCCCGGCAGATCGACCCATACCCTTGGCCCGGTGTTCCCGCGGCCCGCCTCGAAGAAAGCCTGGAGGGAAATCGACGGAGACGTGCGCAGCTCCAGCACGCCATCGCTGTTGATGCGCCAGGCCGCCAGGGCACTGGCCGCCCAGGCCGGCAAAGCCGCCAGCAGCAGGGTGGCCTGAAGCGCTCCACCGAGGAGAACGGTGGACAGCGGGCCGAGACGGGGTAGGCGTGACTTCCTCAGGATCAGAACAGCGAAGGACGACGGTGGTTGAGGCTGGGCATCTGGGCACGGACCCGACGGCCATGGTCCGGGTCGACGGGGGCCACCGCAAGCCCGACACCGATGCCGGCATCGGCCAGGACCGTGCCCCAGGGATCGATCACCAGAGCGTGCCCGTGGCTCTGGCGGCGTCCGTAGTGCAGTCCCGTCTGGGCCGGGGCGAGAACGTAGGAGGTGTTTTCGATCGCCCGGGCCTGCAGCAACACCTGCCAGTGGTCCTTGCCGGTGAAGGCGGTGAAGGCTGCCGGAATCATGATCAGCTCAGCGCCGGCACCGGCCAGGTGGCGGTAGAGCTCGGGGAAGCGCACGTCGTAGCAGATCGAGAGGCCGATCCTGCAGAGGCCGGGAGCATCGACCACAGGTGGCAGCGTGGTGCCGGATCGGACGGTTTCCGATTCCCTGTAGGTGTTGCCGTCAGGCAGATCCACATCGAAGAGGTGGATCTTGTCGTAGCGGGCCAGCAGCTGGCCGTCACGACCCACCAGTTCCGCCCGGTTGTAGGTGACCCGCTCGCCGGCGGGCACGGGGAAGCCTCCGCCGAGGAGTGTCACCTGGTAGCGCCGAGCCATCGTGACCAGGAAGCGGCTGCAGCGGTCCGCCAGACTGGGGGCCAGCTCCAGGCGGCGGTTGTCGTCGCCCATGAAGGCGAAATTCTCAGGAAGTCCCACCAGCTCGGCGCCGCGCCGGGTGGCGAGCTCGATCTGCTCTTCGGCGGCGGCGAAGTTGGCGTCCGGATCGGGTGTGCTGGTGAGTTGCACCGCGGCAGCCAGAAAGCTCGTCACCGGAGGGAAGTGCCAGGTCGGCGGAACTTTAGGGGGAGGTCCGTCGGGGGGCGGCCAGGGCGGCCCCCTCATGGGCTGGCCTCAGCTGGCTTTGAGCACTCCGGGTTCGGCCTGCATCGGCACGATCGTGAGGGTGTCGAGCGCGGCACAGCACTGGAAGTCGGCATCGTGGTTGCCGAGCCTCTCCAGGCGTTGGCCATGGCTGGCGGTGCGCAGGCAGCCCTCGGGGTCGTGCCGCCACTGCTGCCAGAGGGCCAGGGCCGCCACCATCTCGTCGTTCCCCGCCACCACGTTGATCCCCGCGGCCGGTGCCAGCTCGAGCAACGCGGCCCCCACGGCGCCCGCCGCCAGGCTGTCCTCCAGCGAATAGGCCCCCTCCCAGCCGCTGCCCACGATCCAGACGTTCTCAACCTCCCGCTCGATCAGCCGTATGGCCACTGCCGTGCGGTTCGGCAGGCAGGCGGTGAGAAGCAGGGGCAGATCCCGCACCCGGTCGAGGGAGCGGGTTCCATTGGTGGTGCTCATGAAGATGCGCTTGCCCGCCACCAGCTCAGGGGTCACCCCCAGCGGCGAGTTGCCCAGGTCGAAGCCCTCCACCCGGGCCCCGCCGCGCTCACCGGCGGTGAGACGTCGCTCGGGGGGCCAGGCGGCGGCACTGGCTTTGAGGGCCTCAAGGTCGGCAAAGGCCTGGATCGCCTCGGCGCCGTTCTCCAGCGCCCAGGCCATGGTGGTGGTGGCCCGCAGCACATCGATCACCACAGCCGCATCGGGTCTGCCGCCTTCGGCACTCCCCGCTTCCGGCACGCATTCGGAGGTGTGGAAGGTCTGGATCAGCACGGCACGGCGGGTGAGGAGGGTGCGCCACAGTAGGCAGCAACGGATCTGAACCGATGCAGGCAGTGTTGCCGCGGAGCACCACCCGAGACCTGCGGGGCTTTCTGGCGCTGCTCGAGCAACGTGGTCAGCTGCGGCGGATCACCGCTCCGGTGGATCCCGATCTGGAGCTGGCCGCCATCGCTGACCGGGTGCTGGCCCGCGGTGGACCTGGACTGCTGTTCGAGAACGTGATCGGCAGCTCCATGCCGGTGGCGGTCAACCTGCTGGGCACGGTGGAGCGGGTGGTCTGGAGCATGGGCCTGGAGCGGGCCGAGCAGCTCGAAGACCTGGGCGAGCGGCTCGCCCTGCTGCAGCAACCGCGCCCCCCCAAGGGCCTGCGGGAAGCGGCCCGCTTCGGCGGGGTGCTCTGGGATGTCGTCAAGGCCCGCCCCGACCTCGACCTGCTTCCTCCCTGCCACCAGCAGGTGTTCAAGGGCGAGCAGGTGAATCTCGATGCCCTGCCGCTGCTGCGCCCCTGGCCTGGTGATGCCGGCGGCGTGGTCACCCTCGGCCTGGTGATCACCAAGGACCCGGAAACGGGGGTGCCCAACGTGGGCGTGTACCGCCTGCAGCGCCAGTCAGCGAACACGATGACCGTGCACTGGCTGAGTGTGCGCGGCGGGGCTCGCCACCTGCGCAAGGCAGCGGCCCTGGGCAAGCCGCTGGAGGTGGCGGTGGCGATCGGCGTGCACCCCCTGCTGGTGATGGCCGCCGCCACCCCGATTCCCGTGCAGCTGAGCGAGTGGTTGTTCGCCGGCATCTATGCCGGGGAGGGGGTGCGCCTGGCGAAGTGCAAGACGCTCAACCTGGAGGTGCCCAGCCACAGCGAGGTGGTGCTGGAGGGCACGATCGCTCCGGGCGAGGTTCTCCCGGATGGCCCCTTCGGGGATCACATGGGCTTCTACGGCGGCCTGGAGGATTCCCCCCTGGTGCGCTTCCACTGCGTCACCCAGCGGCGCGATCCGGTCTTTCTCACCACCTTCAGCGGCCGCCCGCCCAAGGAGGAAGCGATGCTGGCGATCGCCCTCAACCGGATGTACACGCCGATCCTGCGCCAGCAGGTGCCGGAGATCGTCGATTTCTTCCTGCCGATGGAGGGCCTCAGCTACAAGCTGGCGGTGATTGCCATCGACAAGGCCTATCCGGGCCAGGCCAGGCGCGCGGCGATGGCCTTCTGGAGTGCTCTCCCCCAGTTCACTTACACCAAGTTCGTGGTGGTGGTCGACAAGACGATCAGCATCCGCGATCCACGCCAGGTGATCTGGGCGATCAGCGCCCAGGTGGATCCCCAGCGGGATCTGTTCGTGCTCGAGGACACCCCCTTCGACACCCTGGATTTCGCCAGCGAGCGGCTCGGGCTCGGTGGCCGTCTGGCGATCGATGCCACCACCAAGATCGGTCCCGAGAAGCGCCACGACTGGGGCGAACCCCTGCGGCGCACGGCGGAGCAGGAGGCCAGGGTGGATCGGCGCTGGGCTGAACTGGGCCTCGCGGACATCGATGCCCGTGATCCCGATCCGGTGCTGTTCGGTTACACGCTCGAACACGTGCTCGAGCGGCTGGCCGTCCCGCGCGCTTAGCCCGATGCTCCCTCCCAGGCCGTGATGCTCAAACGCCGGGGACTCCAGGCGATCCAGGCGTTGCTGGAACTGGCACTGGAGCCCGAGAGCTGGCGCTCGGGGCCTGATCTGGCCGCCTGCCAGGCGATTCCCGAGCCGATGCTGGAGCAGGTGCTGCTGCAGCTGCGCCGGGCTGACCTGGTGGAGGCCCGCCGGGGTCGTCATGGCGGCTACAGGCTTCGGCGTGCCGCCGCCGCCATTCCCCTGCTGGAGGTGCTGCGGGCGGTGGAGTCGGATCCCTCCCAGGCTTCGGCTGTCGCGCCCTCCCCCGAGCAGGCGGGGGAGCAGGTGGCCCTGGCCCTGGAGCGGCGGCTGCAGCAGGCGCTGGAGCGGGAGCTGGCCCGGCTCAGCCTCGAGGAGTTGCTCTACGACCTGCGCAGCACCCAGGAGTGCCTCCGCCAGGAGGGGGGCCTGATGCTGGGCTGAAGGCCCTGCTCAAGGGGCGGCCGGCAGCAGCAGGGCCCCGATCGCGAAGCTGGCATAGAGGAGCAGAAGCTGCAGGCCCTCGTACCAGCTGAGCTGTCGGTCCTTGCTGATCCAGTCGACCATCAGCACCGTGCAGCCCAGGCAGGCCAGGGCCACCGGTGGGAAGGCCAGATGCAGATAGCGCGCCATCACCAGCCCCGAGAGGACCAGCACCGGCAGCACGAACAGCAGCAGCTGCAGGCTGGATTCCACCGTGCTGCTCATGGCCAGATCCATGTTGCCGTTGCGGCCCGCCTGGATGGCCACAACGGCTTCCGCGAAGCAGCCGAACAGGGGCAGCAGCACCAGTCCCACGAACAGGGGATTCAGATCGAGCTGGGCCACCAGTTGCTCCAGGGAGCTCACAAGGGCCTTCGATACCCCCACCAGCAGGAGACTGACCAGGGCGATCAGCACCAGGATCGTGGCCAGCGAGGCCCGATGCCGGCCAAGCGCGCTGACCATCTGAAGTCCACGACTTGCCTCGACTCCGGCAAACAACCGACGGTGGGTGCCGAGTTGATAGACGAAGGAGAGCAGGTAGTACCCCAGCACCAGGGCCGCCACCAGGGCTGAATAGAGGGCGAAGCCTTCGAAGCGGTCCGAGCCCGCGGAGATTCCCTCCCCCTGATGAAGCAGGAAGATCGAAGGCACCGACAGCAGAATGGTGCTGATCAGCAGCTGCTGGGTCTGCAGCTGCGTGCTGTGAGCGTGGATCGGCACCGCGATCACGCGGCGGCTGGCCACCAGTGTGCTGAGCCCGAGCACCAGCAGGCAGTTGGTGATCACCGCGCCCGCCAGGCTGGTGACCACCAGGGGGTAGAGGCCGCTGTTGAGGGCGGTGAACGAGACCACAAGCTCCACCAGGTTGCCCAGAGCCACTCCCACCAGACCGCCGAGCCGGTTTCCCAGTCGCTGGGCCAGGGCTTCCACCAGCACGGCGATCATTCGCCCCAGGGGCACCAGGCCAAGCCCGTGGAGCCCGAAGCTCAGCAGCACCGGGATCCGCTCCAGGGCGGGAAAGGGAACGGAGAGCAGCGTCAGCAGGGTGAAGGGCAGCAGCAGGCTCCAGCGGCTGATCAGCAGCCGCCGGATCAGATCAGCCATCACCCGGCTCCTCGGCTCCGAGATAGGAGGTCCTGAGATCCTCGTGGGCCAGGAGTTCGGCGGCGCTGCCGCTGAGGCTGACGCGGCCGGCCTGGAGCACCACGCCCCGGTCAGCGATGGCCAGGGCCGCCTGGGCGTTCTGCTCCACCAGCAGGATCGTGAGTCCCTCGCGATGAAGCTGCTGCAGGATCGCCATCACCTCGGCCACCAGCATCGGTGCCAGCCCCAGGCTGGGTTCATCCAGCAGCAGCAGCCGCGGACGCCCCATCAGCGAGCGGGCGATCGCCAGCATCTGCTGCTCTCCGCCGGAGAGGCTGCCGGCCAGTTGCGCGCGGCGCTCCCGCAGGCGGGGGAAGCGCTCGTAGCAGCGCTGAAGATCCAGCTCGATCCCGCGCCGATCGCGGCGCAGGTAGGCCCCGAGCTCAAGATTCACGGCCACCGTCTGGCGGGCCAGCACCCGGCGCCCTTCCGGGCAGTGACCGATCCCGAGCCGCACCGTTCCCTCGGTGGCGGTCCTGGCCAGAGAGCGGCCCTGCCAGTCGATCCGTCCCGTCTCCGGCTTCACCAGCTGCGAGATCGCCCGCAGGGTGGTGCTCTTGCCGGCACCGTTGGAACCCAGCAGGGCCACCAGTTCCCCGTCGTGGATGTGCAGATCGACGCCACTGAGGGCGCTGATCGCTCCGTAGCGCACCGAGATATCCCTCAGGGCCAGCAGCGGCGGGGCGGTGCTGGAGCTCATGGGCTCACCCCCAGATAGGCCTCGATCACCGCCGGGTCGTGGCGCACGCGCTCAGGGGTGCCCAGGGCGATCCGCCGGCCGAAGTTCAGCACGGCCAGCCGGTCGCAGAGGCGCATCATCAACGGGACATGGTGCTCGATCACGAGCACGCTGAGATCGAAGCGAGAGCGCAGGCGGCGGATCAGAACCGAGAGCTCCTCTTTCTCGATCGGGTTCATGCCGGCGGCCGGTTCATCCAGCAGCAGCAGCCGTGGGGCGGTGGCCAGGGCGCGGGCGATCTCCAGCCGCCGTTGCGACCCATAGGCCAGGCTGCCGGCCGGCCGGCCGGCAGTGGTGTCGAGATCCACCAGCGCCAGCAGCTCCAGCGCCTGTTGGCGCAACTCCCCCTGGTGCTGACGAAACGGTCGTCCCCCCAGCAGGGCGGCGTGCAGTGGGGAGCCCGCGCTGTGGTGCAGACCGATCAGCACATTCTCCAGGCAGCTCAGCCGCTGGAACAGGCGCAGGTTCTGGAAGGTGCGGCCGATCCCCAGACGGTTGATCCGGTCGGGCGGCAGGCCGTCGATCGCTTCACCACCCCAGCGGATCGACCCGGCCGTGGGCCTTCCCACCCCGGAGATCAGGTTGAACAGGGTGGTCTTGCCGGCTCCATTGGGACCGATCAGTCCGAAGATCTCTCCCGGCTGCACCTGAAGGGACACCCGATCCAGGGCGAGCAGGCCGCCGAAGCGGCAGCTCACCTCCTCCAGGACCAGCAGGGGAGCTGCAGCCGTTCCTTGGGCTGAGGCGGTCGGCATCAGGGTCGTCGCAGAGCGTCCCGGAGCCTGGCGAAGCGCTCCGGGGTGACCAGGCCCTGGGGAAAGAGGATCGGCCCCACCAGGATCACCAGGCCGAAGAGGATCAGGCGCAGATCCCCCACCGGCCGCAGCAGTTCGGGCAGGGCCGTGATCACCAGGCCCCCCAGCACCGGCCCGAGCCAGATCCGCGAGCCCCCGAAGACCACGAACGCCAGGGTGGTGACGCTGGCATCGAAGCTGCCCTGACGGGCGTTCCACGTGTTGAGGAAGTGGGCGGCCAGGACACCGGTGAGGGCGGCGATCACGGCACTGAGCACGAAGGCGGTGAGTTTCACGTCGGCCGTGGGGATCCCCATGCAGCGGGCCGCCAGCTCGTCATCGCGGATGGCCGCCATGGCCCGTCCCAGCCGCATGGCCTCCAGACGGGCACAGAGCCAGCAGACCAGTGCCAGCAGGATCCCGGTGGCCAGGGCATAGCCCCCCGGACCTGCGAAGGGCTGGGGAATGCCGAAGATCCCCACGGCGCCGCCGCTCCAGTCCAGGTTGAGGTTCAGCACCCGCAGGATCTCCACCAGGGCGATGGTGGCGATGGCCAGATAGATGCCGCGCAGCTGCAGCACAGGTCGGCCCAGCAGCAGGGCCACAGCGGCCGCCACCAGGGCCGCCAGCAGCAGCTCCAGGGCCAGGGACGTGAGGGGATAGCCCCCCCCATCACCCGAGAGGGCCGGCCAGCGGGTGGAGAGCAGGGCGGCCACGTAGCCGCCGATGACATAGAAGCCCGGTGTGGCGAGGGAGAGCTGACCGCAGCGCAGGGGCAGGTAGACAGAGAGGGCCAGCAGGGCGCCGAAACCCATCTGCACCAGCAGGGAGAGATCGCTCACACCTTGTTCGCCAGAGGTTTGCCGAGCAGTCCCTGGGGCCTGAGCAGCAGCACCAGAAACAGGATCGCAAAGGCCACCCCGTCCTTGTAGCCGGAGAGCTCCGAGGGCACCAGTGCCTCGGCCAGCCCCACGATCAGGCCGCCCAGCACCGCTCCAGGCACGCTGCCGAGCCCGCCCAGCACCAGCACGCCCAGACCCTTGAGCCCGTAGCCGATGCCGAAGTAGGGCCCGGCGATGCTCACGCTCAGCCCCACCAGCCCGCCGGCCACCCCCGCCAGGACTCCGCTCAGCGCGAAGGCCAGGCGGATCATGGCGCCGGAATCGATGCCGAGCAGGCGGGAGGTGATGGGATCTTCCGCCACCGCCTGGAGGGCCTTGCCGTTGCGGCTGCCCTCCAGCCAGATCGTGAGCAGGACCAGTAACAGGGCGGCCACCAGCAGCAGGAGCAGCTGCACGGTGCGGATCTGGGCGCCGCCCAGGTTCAGCGCCGGTGGCAGGGCCGCCAGGGTGGAGGCCGGTATCGAGTAGCTCTCAGCTCCCATCAGCAGCTGCACCAGGTTCACGAGCACAACCCCGGCCCCCAGGCTGGAGATCAGGTAGAGCAACGGCTCGGCGTTGCGCTGGCGCAGGGGGCGGAAGGCCACCGCCTCCACCCCCAGGCCCACCAGGGCGGAGCCGGCTCCGGCCACGGCCAGGGCCAGCCAGAACGGCAGGGCAACGGGCAGTTGCCAGCCCGCCAACAGCCCATTGGCCCCCACCGCACCACCGATCAGCAGGTAGGTGAGGTACCCCCCGATCGTGAACACCGCCCCATGGGCGAAGTTGATCACCCCCAGCACCGAGAACACCAGGGTGTAGCCGAGGGCGAAAAGGGCATAGACCGAACCAGAGGCCAGTCCGTTGATCAGAATCTGCAGGAGATGAACCACGCTGGGCTCAGGGCAGCAGCGCGAAACGGCCGCTTCGTCCGCCGGGTTGCATCCGCACCTGGGCCACGTGGAAACTCTGTTGCACCACCTCGCCATCGGGGCTGAAGCTGATCTCACCCAGAGGGGTGTCGTAGCGGCCGGCGAGCAGTTCGGCCATCAGCGCCTTGCGCGCCTCCCCCAGGGGAACCCTGGTCAGCGGTTGGCGTTGGTTCAGCCGCTGCAGCGCTTCAGCCACCACCTGGTAAGCCGTGAAGGCCTGGGCCGTGAGCTGGGGAGGGATGGCCCCGCCCTTGGCCTTCTGATACAGGGCCACGAAGTCGCGGTTCACGGCCGTGTCGAGCTCCGGGCTGTAGGCCTGGGCGATCAGGATGCCGTCGCAGTAGGCCTGGCAGATCGGATAGATGTTCGGAGTGTTCATGCCGTTGCCCACCACGATCGTGCCCCTGTAACCCAGCTCGCGCAGCTGACGGATCAGGTTGCCGCCATCCACCGCCTGGGCCGAGATCACGATCAGATCGGGCGTCTCACGCAGGGCGGCGGTGATCTGGTTCTGAAAATCCTGGTCATTGAGCTGGGTGCGCTGCACCGTCACGGGCTTGAGCCCCTTGTCGGTGAGCGCCTTCTGGAAGATGGCGGTCTCGGAGGTGCTGTAAGCGTCGTCCTGGGCATAGAACACCGCCGCCCGACGGATCGAGGGGGTCAGCTCCAGAGCCTTGGCGATGGACAGGGGTGCAATCTCGGTGCTGGGGGCCGACACCCGGCTGATGAAGCCACCGATCTGGGGAATGCCGCTGGCGGTGTTGGAGGGCGCCACCACCGGCACGCCGCGGCGCTGGGCGATCGGGTCGGCCGCGAAGGCCTGCTGCGAGAGGGTCGGACCGATCAGGGCCACCATCCCAGCGTCGATCAGCAGATTGAAGGCCTGGCTGGCGGTGGCCTCATCGCCGCCGCCGTCCTCGAGGCGCAGGTTCAGCGGCAGGGCGCCCTGAGGGTTGGCCCCCTGGCGTTGCTGGAACCAGGCCTGAGCGAGCTTGAGGCCGATCTGCTGATCCTGCCCGTAGGCATTGGCGTTGCTGGTGAGCGAGAGCACCGCCCCGACGGGGATGCCTCCCTTGAGCTGCAGCGGCTGGTCTTCGGCGCGGGGTCCGCAGGCCGCCAGTGCGGTCCCCAGGGAAAGAGCGGCCCCCAGGACGGCCGCGATCCGGAAACGCTGGCCTGCCTGCATCAGGCGATGGCGGCGAAGCAGTCGCGGAAGGCCCGGAGGGTGGCTTCGATGTCGGCGTCGCTGTGGGCCAGGGAGGTGAATCCGGCCTCGAAGGCACTGGGGGCCAGGTAGATCCCGCGCTCGAGCATGGCCCGGTGCAGCCGACCGAAGCGCTGGCTGTCGGTGGCCTTGGCTTCCTCGAAGTTGCGCACGGGCCCCTCGCAGAGGAAGAAGCCGAACATGGCGCTGATCGAGCCGCCGCAGATCGGAAGGCCGGCCTCGGCACCCGCCGCTTGGATGCCGTCGCTGAGGCGTTTGGTGATCGTCTCCAGCCGTTCGTAGGTGCCGGGCTGTTTCAGCAGTTCCAGGGTCTTGATGCCGGCGGTCATCGCCAGAGGATTGCCGCTGAGGGTGCCGGCCTGGTACATCGGCCCGGCCGGGGCCACCATCGCCATGATGTCGGCCCTGCCGCCATAGGCGCCCACCGGCAGGCCGCCGCCGATCACCTTGCCCAGGGTGGTGAGATCGGGGGTGATGCCGAAGCGGGCCTGGGCGCCGCCGTAGCTGATGCGGAAGCCCGTCATCACCTCATCGAAGGTGAGCAGGGCGCCGTGCTCGGTGGTCAGTTCGCGCAGACCCTCGAGGAATCCCGGTTCGGGTGTGATGAAGCCGGCGTTGCCCACCACGGGCTCGAGGATCACCCCGGCGATTTCGCCGGGGTTGTCGGCGAAGAGCTGTTTCACCGCCTCCAGGTCGTTGTAGGGGGCGGTGAGCGTGTTGGTGGTGGTGGTGCGGGGGACTCCAGGGGAATCGGGCAGTCCGAGCGTGGCCACGCCCGAGCCGGCCTTCACCAGGAACATGTCGGCGTGGCCGTGGTAGCAGCCCTCGAACTTGATCAGCTTGTCGCGGCCGGTGAAGGCCCGCATCAGCCGCAGCACCGACATGCAGGCCTCGGTGCCCGAATTCACGAAGCGGACCATCTCGACGCTGGGGACCGCCTCGATCACCATCTCCGCCAGGGTGTTCTCCAGGGCGCAGGGGGCGCCGAAGCTGGTGCCCTTGTCGAGAGCCTCATGCAGGGCGGCGATCACTTCCGGGTGGGCATGACCGCAGATCGCCGGCCCCCAGCTGCCGATGTAATCGATGTAGCGGTTGCCGTCCACGTCCCAGGCATAGGCGCCCTTGACCCTGTCGAAGACGATTGGGTCACCGCCCACCGAGCGGAAGGCCCGCACCGGTGAACTGACCCCACCGGGCATCAGGGTCTTTGCGGCACTGAAGAGGTCCTGGGAACGGGAGGTGTTCAGGGCAGGAACCGAAACAGGGGCCGAAGTCAAGGCGTGATCCGCGAACGTTGAAGGGGGTAAGGGGCTGGGCCGACCCTGAGGAGAGCCCTGGCACCACCTGACCATGGTGCATCTTCGCCCAACGGGCTGCCGTTCCCGTCAGCAGAAGCACCAACCATGCCAGCGGATCGTCTCCGCGGACCCCCCATCAGACGTTGTTTGCGCAAGATTTCGCAACGAGTCTTTCCGGCCCGGAGCTCCTGGGAGGTGCTCACCCGCCATGCTCGCTATCGTCACGGAGCTGCCCGTTGTTGTTGGCTGACCCCTTGGCCAAGCCGCCTGCCCTGACCCTGCCCTGGGGCCGGATCGAGCGGCGTCTGCGTCAGTTGCTGCCCTCCAGGGCAGTGGTGGCCCGTCGCCCGGAGCTGCTCACCTACGACAGCGATGGCCTCACCCTGCAGCGGCATGAGCCGCCCCTGGTGGTGCTGCCTGAAACCACTGACCAGGTGGCGGCGGTTCTGCGCCTCTGCCATGAGGAGGGGATTCCTTTCGTGGCCCGAGGCAGCGGCACTGGCCTCTCGGGCGGTGCCGTGGCCGAACAGGAGTCGCTGCTGGTGGTGACCAGCCGCATGCGTTCTGTCCTGGCCGTGGATCTGGAGAACCAGCGCATCACCGTTCAGCCGGGGGTGATCAACAGCTGGGTCACCCGTGCCGTGGCCGGCGATGGCTTCTACTACGCCCCCGACCCCTCCAGCCAGGTGGTCTGCAGCATCGGCGGCAACGTGGCCGAGAACGCCGGTGGAGTGCACTGCCTCAAGTACGGCGTCACCAGCAATCACGTGCTGGAGCTGGAGGTGGTGCTCCCGGATGGCCGCATCACCCGCCTGGGTGGAAGCCTGGCGGAAATGCCCGGCCTGGATCTGCGCGGAGTTTTCATCGGCAGCGAGGGCACCCTCGGCATTGCCACCGCCATCACCCTGCGGCTGCTGCCACAGCCCCAGACGGTGCAGGTGCTGCTGGCGGATTTCCCCTCGATGGAAGCGGCCGGTGAGGCGGTGCGCCGCGTCACCGAAGCGGGGGTGCTGCCGGCGGGGATGGAGATCATGGACAACTTCACGATCAATGCCGTCGACGACCTCTTCGGCTGCGATGAGTACCCCCGCGATGCGGCTGCGGTGCTGCTGATCGAGCTCGACGGCCGCCTGGAGGAGGTGAGCGCCGCGGCGGAGAGGGCGATGGAGCTCTGCTGTCAGGCCGGCGCCCGTACCTTGCGCCGGGCCGAATCCGAGGCCGATCGCGCCCTGCTCTGGAAGGGGCGCAAGTCGGCCTTCGCGGCCGTGGGCCGGATCACCCCCACCTATTACGTTCAGGACGGGGTTGTTCCCCGCAGCGCCCTGCCGCAGGTCCTGGCCGCGATCGAGGAACTCAGCCGCCGCTATGCCCTGCCGGTGGCCAATGTCTTCCATGCCGGTGACGGCAACCTGCACCCGCTGATCCTCTACGACGCCGGCCAGACCGACGTGCAGGAGAGGGTTCAGGCCCTCGGCGCCGACATCCTGCGTCTGTGCATCGACGCCGGCGGCAGCATCACCGGTGAGCATGGGGTGGGCGCCGACAAGCGGTGCTACATGGATTGGATGTTCTCCCCGGACGACCTGGACACGATGCAGCTGGTGCGCCAGGCCTTCGATCCCGAGGGCCGAGCCAATCCCGGCAAGCTCTTCCCCACCCCTCGCAGCTGCGGCGAGTCAGCCCGTCGTTCCCGCAGCGTGCGCGTGCAGGTGTCCTCCGCTGATGACGCCGGCGCTGAGACCTCCGATCAATCCCTGGCCGCAGCGATCGAGGTGTTCTGAGCCTTCGCAGCCTGGTCAGGCTGCCACGGGCACCTGGTAGCGGGCGATGCGCGCGAAACCGGCTGGATCCAGTGAAGCGCCTCCCACCAGCACGCCGTCGATGTCGGGCTGGGCCATCAGCAGGTCGATGTTCTCCGCCTTGACCGAGCCGCCGTACTGGATCACCACATCGTTGTAGCCCACCCAGCCACGGATCAGGGCGCAGAGGCGGTTGGCTTCTTCGGCTCCGCAGGTCTTGCCGGTGCCGATCGCCCAGATGGGCTCGTAAGCCACCACCAGGCGGGTGGGGTCAAGGCCTTCGAGGCCCTGGTCCACCTGTCGACGGATCACCCGCTCGGCTTCGCCCGCCTCCCGCTGGGAATCGCTCTCGCCCACGCACAGAATCGGGATCATTCCCGACTTCTGGGCCGTACGGGCCCGCAGATTGATCTGTTCGTCGGTTTCGCTGTAGTACTTCCGCGGCTCGCTGTGGCCCACGATCGCGTGGCTGACGCCATGTTCCAGCAGCATCGGGGCCGAGATCATGCCCGTGTAGGCCCCCATGTGATCCCAGTGCACATTCTGGGAGGCGATCTTCACGGGACTGCCCGCGAGAGCTTCACTCAGGGCGGCGATGGCGGTGAAGGGAGGGGCCAGCACCACCTCCCGATCACTGGGAAGGTCTCCCAGAAGGGGCAGGAAAGCGGCGGCATAGGCCCGCGCCTCGGCGCAGGTCATGTGCATCTTCCAGTTCCCTGCAATCACGGCCTTACGCACAGGATCGTCCTCGCCCAGAACTGCCCCACAACCTAGGTCTCGGAGGGGACCACCAGTCTCAGTCGCTCGAGTTCCACCGTGTCGCCCGGCAGGAGCTGGCGGCCGCGGCGACGTTCCACAGACCCGTTGACCCTGACCTCTCCAGCCTGCACACGCACCTTGGCTTCACCGCCGGTGGCCACCAGGCCCTGGAACTTGAGGAACTGATCAAGCCGCAAGAGACGGAGAGCCGAATCGGCACTGATAAGGTTCGCCGATGCTCGCACCCCCACCGGCCGGCTTTCGCGGGCTGCTGCCGCTGCTGAAGCCCCACCGCCGCAGGCTGGTGGCCGGTGGCCTGTGCATGCTTGTGTTCGTGGCCTGCTGGCCACTGCTCGCCGCTCTGGCAGGCCAGCTGATCCCGGCTATCGGCGCGGGCGATTTCCCCCGGGTGCTGCGGGCGATCTCCCTGGCTCTGGCGGTGTTCCTGGTGCAGAAGCTGGCCCAGTTCGGCCAGGACACCCTGCTGGCCTCCCCGGCGCTGCAGGTGAGTCAGGCGCTGCGCAGTCAGTTGTTCGCGCGTCTCCAGCGGCTGGAGTTCTCGGCCCTGGAGAAACTTTCGGCCGGTGATCTCACCTATCGCCTCACCGAAGACGCCGACCGCGTCGGCGAAGTGATCTACAAAACGATTCAGGACACCACCCCAAGCCTGCTGCAGCTGGTGGTGGTGTTCGGCTACATGGTGTTCCTGGACTGGAAGCTGTCGCTGGCCACCCTTCTGCTGGCCCCCTTGGTGGCGGTGATGGTCAGCGGTTTCGGCGCCCGGGTGATGGGGGCGGCGGAGCGCAGCCAGAAGCAGGTGAGCGACCTGGCGGGGCTGCTGGCCGAAGCCATCGGTGGACTGCCCCTGGTGCGGGCCTTCGCGGCGGAAGCCTGGCTGCAGGACCGCTTCGAGCAGGAAATCGATCTGCACCGGCGCGCCCGGTACCGCACCCTGCGTCTGCTGGCCCTGCAACATCCGGTGGTGGGCTTCATCGAAGCGGCCGGCATCCTCTCCGTGCTGCTGATCGGGGCGGCACGCATCCAGGCCGGAGGACTCGACAGCCAGGGGTTCAGCTCCTATGTGGCTGCCCTGCTGATGCTGATCGATCCGATCTCACACCTGACCACCAACTACAACGAGTTCCAGCAGGGGCAGGCGTCCCTCAACCGCCTGCGCGAGATCGAGCGTGAGCCGATGGAGATCCCCGACAGCCCCGGGGCGCAGCCCCTCGGGCCGGTGCGTGGAGCCCTGCGCCTGGAGCATGTCTGGTTTGGCTACGAACCGGAACAGCCGGTGCTGAGGGATCTCGATCTGAGCGCGGAGCCCGGACAGCTGGTGGCCCTGGTGGGCCCTTCGGGTGCGGGCAAGAGCACCCTGTTTTCGTTGCTGTTGCGCTTCAACACCGCCCAGAGAGGGCGGGTGCTGCTCGATGGTCAGGACCTCGCGGGCCTGCGGGCCGCCGACCTGCGCCGGGCTGTGGCCCTGGTGCCCCAGCAGAGCCGTGTGTTCTCGGGCAGCGTGGCCGAGGCGATCCGCTTCGGTCGTCCCGCCAGCGACGAGCAGGTGCATCAGGCGGCGCGTCTGGCCAATGCGGCCGGCTTCATCGAAGCCCTCCCCGAGGGCTATCACTCCCGCATCGAGGAGCGGGGCAGCAATTTCTCCGGTGGCCAGCTCCAGCGCATCGCCATCGCCAGGGCGGTGCTCGGTGATCCCGCGGTGCTGCTGCTGGATGAGGCCACCAGCGCACTCGATGCGGAGGCGGAGGAGGCGGTGCAGCGGGGCCTGAAGCAGGCGATGGCCGGCCGCACCGTCCTGGTGATCGCCCACCGCCTCTCCACTGTGCAGGGGGCCGACCAGATCCTGGTGCTGGAGGGAGGAGGCATCATCGAGCGCGGCAGCCATGATCAGCTGATGGCAAGACCCGGCCGCTACCGCGAGCTGTGCGACCGTCAGTTGATCCGGGTGGCGGCCTGAGCCGTCCGCGTTGATGCCACACCCCAGGTTCCGCCGTTCAGTTCCACGCACGAGCGACCATGGCTGAAATGCCTCAGTGGGAGTACCGGGTCATCCACATCAATGTGGAGAACACCTCCCCACCCCAACCGCCCGATCCCCAGGCCGCCAGTCAGAAGCTGCAGGGGATTCTCAGTCCGGAATTCATCGCCCGGGAGTTTCCCGAGTTCTACGGCGCCTCCCAGACCCCTCGTCACCCGGCGGAGCAGCTGCAGTTCTTCATGAACCTGCTCGGCAAGGAGGGCTGGGAAATGGTCGAGGCGGCCCAGGTGGGCCCGCTGCTGATGTTCTTCTTCAAACGGATCCGCCGCCCGGCCCCGGCCAAGCTGCCGCCGGCCGGCACATCCCTGGCCGCTCCAGGCGCCGAGAGCCCGCCGGGAGCGGCTTAACCTGCCCCCGACGACACAGTGGTGACCTTGACGGCCTCTCCCAACCAACCCCCCGTTCTCACCTTCGAGGGCAAGCGCTACGAACTCAATGCTCTCCCCGACGACGTCAAGGAACTCGTGCGGGGTATGCAGGTGGCCGACGCCCAGCTGCGGCTCTATGAGGACACCCTCAAGGTGCTGGCCGTCGGGCGCCAGTCGATGGCCTTTCAGCTGAACGAACGGCTCAAGTCGATCCCCGCCCTGCCGGACGGGGTCTGAACCTGTGCTTCACCCGGCCATGGGGGGCTCCAGGGCCTCGAGGGATTCGAAGCGGAAGGTCTGCAGGTTCGGGGTTTCCGGTGCTTCAGGGTCTTCGCTGCTGATCACCCGCTCACTCAGCACCCAGGGGCCCTCACCGGACAGGGGCACGAAGGTGTCGGTGAAGGAGCTCATGCCGCTACGGGCCTCGCCGCTGGCCGGATCGCTGTACTGGCTGGTGTAGGTGCGGCTGAGGTAGCCCGCTCCGGTGTCGGTGGTGCTGCCGGTGAAGATCGTGACCACGGTGCCGTGGATCTGCCGGTGCACCATCGTGACCACCGAATCCTTGATGCGGTAGCGGTCGCCGGCGTTCTTTCCGCCCACGATCACCTCGAGTCCCACGGCGTCGGTGTCGCCGGCGGTGAAGGTGTTGGCGCCGTGGGTCTGCTCGAAGCTGCGGCGCACCCTGTGGATGCACACCTCCCAGAGCTGGGAACCGATGGCTTTGCTGATCGCCTCGTCCTCGATGCCCTCCACGCTGGCCTTGAGGTCGGCGCCCACCGTGAAGGTGCCCTCCACCCGTCGTCCGTCCTGTTCCCAGACGCAGCGGCCGCGGTACCCGGCAAAGCCCGGATCCCAGGTGTAGCGGTTCTCGTAGGCCGCGCGGAACAGCTCGCGGATGTCGCTGCCGGGGGCGACGGCGGCCTCAACGGCGCCGGTGGCTCCGGCGCTGGTCGGGATGGCAGTGCTGGTCAAGGGACGGGAGGCCCGAGGGGCATCAACCCTAACGAGCCGGAACCGGGTGGATGTCCTGAAGGGCCGTCACAGTGAGCTCCTGATGCTGCAGTGTGGCGATCGCCTCCACGGCCGCCCGCGCTCCGGCCAGGGTGGTCACCGTGGGCACGGCGTAGTCGAGGGCGGCCCGGCGCAGGTACTTGTCGTCGTGGGTGGCCTGACGGCCGATGGGAGTGTTCACGATCAGCTGGATCCGGCCGGATCGGATCGCGTCCTCGATGTTGGGCCGGCCTTCATGCACCTTCAGGATCGACTCCACCTCCAGGCCCGCCTCCTGGAGCACCCTGGCGGTGCCGCTGGTGGCGATCAGGTCCAGGCCCAGCTCCGAGAGCCGCCGGGCCACCGGTACCAGGGAGGGCTTGTCGCGGTCGTGGGTGGAGAGGAACACCGTGCCCGTGCCGGGCAGGGCTTCACCAGCCGCGATCTCGGCCTTGGCGTAGGCCATGCCGAAGCTGGCCCCGCTGCCCATCACTTCGCCGGTGGATCGCATCTCCGGGCCGAGCAGGGTGTCGGCTCCGGGGAAGCGCTTGAAGGGCAGCACCGCCTCCTTGACGTTCTGCAGTGGCGGGACCGGCTCGCTGGTGAGGCCCAGTTCGCCGAGGGTGTGGCCGGCCATCAGCAGGCTGGCCAGCTTGGCCAGGGGCACGCCGGTGGCCTTGGCCACGAAGGGCACCGTGCGGGAGGCGCGCGGGTTGGCCTCGATGATGAACACCCGATCCCCCGCGATGGGGTCTGGCTGGACGGCGAACTGGAGGTTGATGAGGCCGGTCACCTCCAGGGCCAGGGCCAGGTCCCGGGTCCACTGGCGGATCGTGGCCAGCGCCTGCTCGGAGAGCGACACCGCCGGCAGGGTGCAGGCCGAATCGCCGGAATGGATGCCGGCCGGTTCGATGTGCTCCATCAGGCCGCCGATCACCACCTGGCCCTGACGATCGGCCAGGGCATCGACGTCCACCTCGATGGCGTTCTCCAGGTACTGGTCGACCAGCACCGGGTGATCGGGTTCCACCTGCACGGCCTCCACCATGTAGCGGTTGAGTTCCTCCTCGTCGAAGACCACCTCCATGGCACGACCACCGAGCACATAGCTGGGCCGCACCACCACCGGATAGCCCACCCGCTCGGCCACGGCGCGGGCCTCCGCCTCGCTGCGGGCCAGGCCGTTGCGGGGCTGACGGATGTCGAGGCGGCGCAGGATCGCTTCGAACTGCTCCCGGTCCTCGGCCTGATCGATCGATTCCGGGGACGTGCCCCAGAGGCGGGTGCCGGTGGCGGCACCGTCCGGCGTGGCCAGCCAGCGCAGCAGGGGCAGGGCGAGCTTGAGTGGAGTCTGGCCGCCGAACTGCACGATCACCCCCTCGGGTTTCTCCGCCTCGATCACGTTGAGCACGTCTTCGAGGGTGAGAGGCTCGAAATAGAGCCGGTCACTGGTGTCGTAATCCGTCGACACCGTTTCCGGGTTGCTGTTCACCATCACCGTGGCGAAGCCGTCGGCCCGCAGGGCGAACGACGCGTGGCAGCAGCAGTAGTCGAACTCGATGCCCTGACCGATGCGGTTGGGCCCGCCGCCGAGGATCATCACCTTGCGGCGGGTTTCCGGGCGCACCTCATCCTCCGGAGCCAGGCGGATCGCCTGGCCTGCCTCGTCGAGGCGCTCCAGGGGCCGTTCGTAGGTGGCGTAGTGGTAAGGGGTGGTGGACGCGAATTCCGCTGCGCAGGTGTCCACCGTCTTGAACACCGCGCTCACCCCGAGAGCCTGGCGGTAGCGGCGGACACTCAGTTCGTCGCCACCGCTGGCCCAGGCGATCTGACGGTCGGAGAAGCCGAGTTGCTTCAGCTCCAGCAGATCCGCCGCCGAGAGTTGCTCGAGAGTCCGTCCCCGCAGCAGCCGCTCCTCGGCCTCGATCAGCTGCCGGAGCTTGGCGAGGAACCACGGATCGATGGCGCTGAGCTGGTGGATCTCCTCGTCGCTGCGGCCCGCCACCATGGCGGCGCGCACCGCGAAGATCCGATCGGGTGAGGGGGTGCGCAGCATCCGCTCGAGGTCGGTGGGCTCCAGGGGCTTGTCGGGGCGGTCACAGCCCCAGCCGGCATGGCCTGTTTCCAGCGAGCGCAGGGCCTTCTGGAACGACTCCTCGAAGCAACGGCCGATCGCCATCGCCTCGCCCACCGATTTCATCGACGTGGTGAGCACCGCCGGTGAACCCTGGAACTTCTCGAAGGCGAAGCGGGGGATCTTGGTCACCACGTAGTCGATCGTGGGCTCGAAGCAGGCGGGCGTCTTGCCGGTGATGTCGTTGAGAATCTCGTCGAGGGTGTAGCCCACGGCCAGGCGTGCCGCGATCTTGGCGATCGGGAAGCCGGTGGCCTTGGACGCCAGCGCCGACGATCGGCTCACCCTCGGGTTCATCTCGATCACCACCACGTCGCCGTTGGCGGGGTTGATCGCGAACTGGATGTTGCTGCCGCCGGTCTCCACGCCGATCTCGCGGATGATCGCGATCGACTGGTCCCGCAGGCGCTGGTACTCCCGGTCGGTGAGAGTCTGGGCTGGCGCCACGGTGATCGAGTCGCCCGTGTGCACCCCCATCGGGTCGAGGTTCTCGATGCTGCAGATGATCACCACGTTGTCGGCGAGATCACGCATCACCTCCAGCTCGAATTCCTTCCAGCCGATCAGCGACTGCTCGATCAGGATCTGGCTGACCGGGCTGGCCTCCAGGCCGCTCTTGCAGAAGGCCTGGAATTCCTCGGGGTTGTAGGCGATGCCGCCGCCGGAACCTCCCAGGGTGAAGGCCGGCCGGATGATGCGGGGGTAGGTGCCGATCTCTTCACCCACGCGTTCGGCTTCCTCCAGCGAGGAGGCGATGCCGGACGGGCACACGGCCACCCCGATCCGCTCCATGGCCTCCTTGAACAGGCGCCGGTCCTCGGCCTTCCGGATCGCCTGGAGATTGGCTCCGATCAGCTCCACACCGAAGCGCTCGAGGGTGCCGTCCTCCGCCAGGGCCACCGCCAGGTTGAGGGCCGTCTGGCCGCCCATGGTGGGCAGCAGGGCATCGGGGCGCTCCAGTTCGATCACCTGTCTCACCACGTCGGGGGTGAGAGGCTCGATGTAGGTGCGATCCGCCATGTCCGGATCGGTCATGATCGAGGCCGGGTTGGAATTCACCAGCACCACCTCGTATCCCTCGTCGCGGAGGGCCTTGCAGGCCTGGGTTCCCGAATAGTCGAATTCGCAGGCCTGGCCGATCACGATCGGTCCCGAGCCCAGCAGAAGGATGCGATGCAGATCCGACCGGCGGGGCATGGGCGGCGCTTGAACTGCCAAACCTCGCCAGCCTCTCACGGCCCCACCACCGACCCGGACGGTGAAGCGCTGTGTCCTCGCTAACGTGAGGATCTTGTGATCAGCGAATGTGGCTCCATGAGCGAACTCCAGCGCCTGAAGGGGCTCCTCCCTCCGGAGATGCAGAGCTGGGTGTTTGTGGAAGCGGCTGCCTCCGCCGATCCCCCCCTGATCACGATCGAGGAGATCGGCCGCGATGAGGTGGAGATCCAGGTGGACCTGCTCAAGTGGGAGCCCTTCGCTCTCGACCACCGCAACCTGCTCTTCTGGCATGAGGTGGGGCGGATCCAGAACGATGCCGTTCCCCGCGACGGCTGGGAGATGGCAGCCCTGGCCATCGGCCTCGGTGGCGCCATCGGCGAGCTCTGGGTGCAGGACGGGCTGCTGCTGATGATGGCCCTGGGTCTCTCCGGCTTCGCCGGCTATCGCCTCTACCTCAAGAACAACAACGAGAAGCGTCTGCAGGACGCCATCGCCGCCGATGAGCGGGCCATCTCCCTGGCCTGCCGTTTCGGCTACAGCCTCCCCAACGCCTACAAGAGCCTGGGTGGCGCCCTCAAGGAACTGCTGGAGCAGACCCGCAAGAAGCGTCGTCGCTCCTTCTACGAGGACCGCCTCGAGGCGCTGCGCAAGAGTGCGGGCCGAGCCAGAGCTGAAATGGCCCAGCAACAGGGAAGCCGTCAGTCTGTGACCAGTGAGAACGTCTATGGCTGAGTCAGCCCCCAGCCCAGCCCTGGTGTCCTCCGGTGACAGCCGCGCACTGGCCCTGCTCGCCGCCGAGGCCTGTGACGACCGTAAGGCCGTCGACATTCGCCTCATCCGGGTGGAGGAGGTCTCGTCCCTGGCCGACTGGTTCGTGATCTGCTCCGGCCTCTCCGATGTGCAGGTGCGGGCCATCGCCCGGTCCGTGGAGGATCGGCTTGAAAGCGAGGCCGGCCGGCTCCCCCTGCGCACGGAGGGCCAGAGCGAAGGACGCTGGGTTCTGCTCGATTACGGCGAACTGATCGTGCATGTGCTCACCCCGGCTGAGCGTCGCTATTACGACCTGGAATCCTTCTGGGGGCACGGTGACCATGAGCCATTCCTAAGCTCACAACCAGCCCTGCCCCAATGAGTCGTCCCTCGGGGACTGCTCGCCACCAGCTCAGCGACCTCCCGGTGACTTTCCTCTGACTGCCATGGATCAGGCCTGCTCGGAGAGTCCCTGCCCGGTGCCGCCGGAGCAGCGCCCTCTCGAGGAATACCGCCAGCTCTGCAGCTCCTGGTTCTTCGCCTGGCCTGCGCTCACCAACGCCGGCCTGTGGCGGCCTCTGCTGATCAGCTGGTGTCTGGCTCTTCCGCTCACCGTCCTGATCAGCTCCGGCAGCTGGCCCCTGCGTCACGATCCCCTGCAGCTGGCCGCCACGGCGGCGGTGGCGGCGGTGCTGCCGTCCCTGCTGTTGCTGACCCGGCAGTGGCTGGGCTGGTCCTACGTCAACCGTCGCCTGATCTCCGAGCGGGTGGAGTACGAGGAATCGGGCTGGTACGACGGCCAGGTGTGGGAGAAGCCCCTGGCCTGGCGTCAGCAGGATCTGCTGGTGGCCCGCCATCAGGTGAGGCCGGTGCTGGTCCGGCTGCGCCAGGCCCTCAGCCTCGCCCTGCTGCTGCTGCTGGGGGGTGCCGGCCTCTGCCAGGCTCTCTGAGCGTTCCACCCGCGGTCTCTTTCCCTCCCCGATGACCCTGTCCTCCAGCTTCGGCAGCCCTCAGCGCCCCGGGGTGCCTCCCCTGGAGGTGCGTCTGCTGCGCAACGGCATCGCGGAGTCGCTCCATCGCGTCCATGCGGCGGTCTGCGACAAGCGCGGCCGGGTGCTGATGCGCGCCGGCGACCCCCAGCGGCTCAGCTTCATACGCTCGGCGCTGAAGCCTTTCCAGGCCATGGTTTTTGTGAGCAGCGGCGCCGCCGATCAGACCGGCAGCGGCGACCGCGGACTGGCCATCGCCTGCGCCTCCCATGCCGGCACCGCCGCCCACGCCCGCGAGGCCTTCAAGCTGCTCTGGAGCGCCGACATCGAAGCTGAACAGCTGCAATGCCCCACCCCGGCAGGAGCCGACAGTCCGCTTCAGCACAACTGCTCCGGCAAGCACGCGGCCTTTCTCACCACCTGCCGGCGTCTGCACTGGCCCCTGGAGAGCTATCTGCATGTGGACCATCCGCTGCAGCAGCAGATGCTGCGCAGGGTCGGGGAACTGCTGGGGCTGCCGGGGGCTGAGCTGGTCACCGCCCGCGACGACTGCGGTGCCCCCACCCTGCAGCTGCCGCTGGCCCAGATGGCTCTGCTCTTCGCCCACCTCGGCTCCTCCGAGCACGCGGATCTGGAGCGGCTCAGCCGGGCGATGCTCGCCCACCCGGAGCTGGTGGCCGGTGAAGGGCGCTTCGACACCGAGCTGATGGCCCGGGGTCACGGCATGGTGATCAGCAAGGGTGGTGCCGAGGGCATCCAGTGCCTCAGCCGCGTCGGCGAGGGTCTGGGACTGGCGATCAAGGTGGAGGACGGAGCCAGCCGGGCCAAGCACGCGGTGGCTCTGCACCTGCTCGAGCAGCTCGACTGGCTCACCCCGATCACCCTTGAGGACCTCAAGCGCCAGTTCCTGGTGCCTGGAGAGGGGCTCGAGCTGGCGGTGAGTGGCGAGTTGCGCTTCGATGCCGCGACCACCTGAGGTCTGCGGTTTGCTGACGGGCACCTTGGGCTGGTAGTCTCCAACAGGCGCCGCGGGGTAGAGCAGTCTGGTAGCTCGTCGGGCTCATAACCCGAAGGTCAGGAGTTCAAATCTCCTCCCCGCCACCACATCACGAAGCCCGGTCATCTCCAGATGCCCGGGCTTTTTGATGGCGCTCCCCCCTTCCAGCCCTGCCCTAGCTTCGGCCTGTGCTGCCGGCTGGGAAGCCCTCGGATGTCGTCTGGCCTTGCCGCATCTCCCCGCTTCGATCCAGTCCTCACCTACGACGCGGTGGTTGTGGGTTCGGGTGCCACAGGTGGAGTGGCCGCGATGGTGCTGGCGGAGGCGGGCCTGCGCGTGCTGGTGCTGGAGGCGGGCCCCGATCTGAGCCCCGCGAGGGCCTTCGGCCGGGAGCCAGTCAACAGCCTGCGCCGGCTGGCCAACCTCAGCAGCGGCCGCCAGAAGCTGCAGAGCCAGCACCCGGGCTACTGGAAGGCCAACCCCGATCTCTACGTCGATGAGATCAGGAACCCCTACACCACTCCCGAGAAGCGGCCATTCCTGTGGAGCCGGGGACGGCAGGTGGGGGGCAAGAGCCTCACCTGGGGCGGCATCACCCTGCGCCTCTCCGACCATGAGTTCAAGGCGGCCGAGCGGGATGGCCATGGCCTGCCCTGGCCGATCGCGGGGGAGGATCTCGCCCCCTACTACGACAGGCTCGAGCGGATGCTCGGGGTGCACGGCCAGTGCGACGGTCTGTCCCAGCTCCCCGACGGCCAGTACCTGCCTCCCCTGCCATTCACTCCCGCGGAGGAGCACCTGGGCGGGGCGATCGCCCGCGAGCTGGGCCTGCCCCTGATTCACTCGCGAGGCTTCCGGCTGCAGCGGCGCTCGGCCAGCAGTCCCTGGCCCCGCTCCTGCTCCCAGGGCGGTGCCCTGGCCCGTGCCCTTGCCAGTGGCCGGGTGTGCCTGCGCAGCGATGCGGTGGTGAGCCATGTGGAGATCGGCGGTGACGGCCTCGCCGAGGGAGTCGTCTTTGTCGATCGCCTCGGAGGCGTTCGCCACCGTGCCCGGGGCCGGCTGGTGGTGCTCTGTGCCTCCACCCTCGAGAGCGTGAGGATCCTGCTTCACTCCGGCGAGTCGCACCAGAGCCGGGGCCTGCCCGATGACTCGGGCTGCCTGGGGCGGTACCTGATGGATCACATCTCCAGCAGCCGCTTCTTCGCGCTGCCCGATCAGCCGCCACCGGCTGAGGCGGCTGAGCTCTCCGGGGCTGGCAGTGCCTTCATCCCCAACACGGTGAACCTCGAGGGCCCCGGTGATCTCCCCTTTCTGCGTGGCTACGGCCTCTGGGTGGGAGTGCAGCGTTTCGATCCACCCGCACCGTTCAAGCGCCATCCCCACGAGGCGGTGGGGTTTCTGATCGGCCACGGCGAGGTGCTGCCCCGGTCTGCGAACCGGCTCACGCTCAGTTCCTCCGTCAGAGATGCCTGGGGGCTGCCGGCCGCCCACATCGACTGCCACTGGGGGGAGAACGAACACCGGATGGTCACCCACATGCAGCAGCGGATGCAGGAGGTGGTGGCGGCCGGCGGCGGGGAGATCCACCCCCTCCAGGACCTGTTCCTGTTCCCCCTGGCTGAACCCCTGGTCCGCCGTGGTGTGGCCCTTGCCCCCACGGCGGCCCCTCCCGGCTACTACATCCATGAGCTGGGCGGCGCCCGCATGGCCGCAATCCCGGAGAACGGGGTGCTCGATTCCTGGAACCGCCACTGGCAGGCCCCGAACCTGCTCGTGACTGATGGGTCCTGCTGGCCCAGTGCCGGCTGGCAGAGCCCGACCCTGACCGAAATGGCGATCACCTGGCGGGCCTGCGAGCGGGCGGCGGCCGATCTGGGCCGCTCGGGGATGTGAGCGGCTGCACACCAGCGTGGGCAACTGGTGTCAATGACCACAACCTGGCTGGATCGCAGGCCGCACAATCTGCGGGCGACCTTTCAACGGGTCGGGCAAGGGAGAAACGGCGGGAGCGGCAGCTTCCGCTTTTTTTTTGGCGTTTTCTGGCCGTTGTCTCGCGCCGCTCTGCCGACCCTCAACTGGAGCCGGCCTTCATGAACAGACCATCGAGGTAGTGCTGGGTCACGCAGCGGTCGCTGCAACCGTTCTGGAACAGGAAGCCGGCCAGGGCGGAGGTGATCAGGCGGTACTGATCCCAGTGGGGGTGGCTGAGCATGAACTCGTGCATGCCGTTGAAGAGGTCTTCGGGGATCTCTGCTTCCAGGCTGATGTCAGCGCTGCCCCGGGTCTCTTGGCCATCGTGATGCATGGGCATGGATCCACTTGGATGGACCCAGAAAGCCACGGAGAGGGGTGTGGCGTCAAAGCGGCCGTGCGGCGTCGGATTCACCCGGCCCAAGGCTGAGACAGCCAGCCCTTGAGCGGTCTTGCACCCCTTGGCGAGGACCCGGACAGGGTGTGCAAAGGGATGGCGGCGGGCTGTCAAGTTCCGGGCCTGGGGAAGGGCGGAATCCCCAGGCCCAACGCCGTGGCGGACGGTTAGGCCCCATAACCTGTGGAAAAACCCCTTCCGACCTGGGGAAAACCCCATCAACCTGGGGAAATCGCTGATGCATGAGCAGGGCTTATGCCAACCGTGTCTCCTGCGACTCGGCTGGGATCGAGACAGGTGAGCCGGCCGGGCCGAGGCTGCGCGGACCGAGGGGATGGTCCGCCTGGGGATAGGGCGCGTGGGTGTGCGCGTGGCCGGGACCATGGCTGTGGCTGTGGTCGCCGTGGCCGTGGCTGTGGCCCATGGGGATCGGCACCCCGTCCGGCTGGCAGGCGCCGGTGCATTCGCGCTCGCAGAGTGTGCAGCTCTCCACCAGGCCTTCCACGTGGTGGTGGTGGCTGCGCTGGGGAGACCCCACCTCGCTCTCGAAGCCCAGCACCTGGTCCCTGTATTTGCACAGGGAACAGTTCATCTGCGTGTCCCCCCGGATCACCTCCTCGACCCGTTCGCGGAAGGTGTCAAGCACCAGGGGGTGGTCCCCCAGGTAGCTGGCCGAGAGGAACTCGATCTCGGGATGATCCGCCGCCACCCGCTGGCTGTGCTGCTGGATCCTGCTCACCAGCACGCCCGAGAAGAGGAAATAGGGGAAGACGACGATGCGGCGGAAGCCCAGCTTGAGCGCATGGCGCAGGCCAGGCTCCACCAGTGGGAAGGTGACCCCGGAATACAGGGTCTCCCCCCAGCCGAAGCCCATGCCCTCCACCAGCATCCGCGTCACCTTGCTGACGTTGGAATTGGCATCGGGATCAGACGAACCTCGTCCCACCACCACCAGCAGGGTGTCGTGCAGCGGAACGGAGGTGCCGGCCTGCTCCAGGCAGGCGCTGATCCGGGCGGCGGCAGCCTGGATCATCTTGCGGTCGATCCCCAGTTCCCGGCCGTAGTCGATGCGCAGACCGGTTTCTGCCGCATAGGTGTTGAGAACCGAGGGGATGTCGTTCTTGGCATGGCCGGCCGCGAACAGCATTCCCGGTACCGCCAGCACGTGCTCCACCCCCTGGGAGCGCAGATTGTCCAGGCCATCCCGCAGGATCGGGCGGGCGAATTCGAGGTAGCCGTAGTCGACGGGCACGCCCGGCAGACGGGCGCGCAGCCCCTCCGCCAGCTGAGCGAACTCGCCAACGGCCAGGCGGTTGCGACTGCCATGACCGCAGACCATCACGCCGAGCTTGCCGTGGGGGCCGAGGGCCGTCAGGGGTTGTGCTGGAGAAGAAACCATGGGCCATCCTGCCTTGGGGGACCCTATCGCTCCCCCCCTGGCGCGCACCGGGCGCTTCGGAGGGATGGGCAGGGGGACAACCCCAAGGCGGTCTCTGACCAGTAAGGCTCGACAGCAGATCTGTCAATGCTTCGTAAGGTACTGTTGCATTAATTCAGGTTCGCGTCGCGCTCCATGACCACCACCTCCCCTGCCCGTTCCGGTTCCGCTCCTGGCCAGACCTGGTACGAGAGTGCCGCCGCGGCCCAGATCCACGAAGAACAGCTCCGCCGCGTCGAGCTCATCAATGGCCGTGCCGCCATGCTCGGCTTCGTGATCGGTGTGCTCACCGAAGCTCTCACAGGCCAGGGGATCCTGCATCAGATCGGCCTGGGCACCCTGCTCTCCCAGGGCTGAACTGAACAGCCTCAGGCGCTGTAGGCCTTGCGTGGGGGAATCGGGTAGGGAATGCGCCGATGGCGCATGCGCCGCCACACCTTCACGAAGGCGCGGATCACCAGTTCCAGTTCGCCCAGGCTGATGCCGCTGTCGCGCAGCTGTCCGTCGAGTCGCCTGGCGTCGATCAGGCGTCGGACCATGGCCGCGGCCTCCTGCTCCGAGGTGCCTGGCGGCAGGGAGCGCAGGGCCGCTTCGCAGCCATCGGCAAGCATGAGGATCCCCGTTTCCCGGCTCTGGGGGGTGGGGCCCCGGTAGCGAAAGGCGGCTTCGGGTGTGGAGGGATCGAGTTCACGCGCCTGATGAAAGAAGTAGCCCATCCGCAGGGTGCCCTGGTGCTCGGGAATGAAGTCCTCCAGGGGGCGGGGCAGCCGGTACTTCCGGGCCAGCTTGAGCCCTTCATCCACATGGGCCTGGAGGACCCTGGCGCTGCCGAACGGATCGTTGAGCTCGTCGTGGGGGTTGGGCCCCTCGGACTGGTTCTCGATGAACCACTGGGGCGCATGCAGTTTGCCCACATCGTGGTAGAGCGATCCCGTGCGGATCAGGTCCACGTCGGCGCCGATCGCCCGGGCTCCCTCCTCAGCGAGTCCGCAGATCATCAGGGTGTGCTCGAAGGTGCCAGGGGCCTCCGTGGACAACCGCCGCAGCAGCGGCCGCTCCAGATCGGCCATCTCCAGCAGGCGGGCACGCGTCAGCAGCCCGAAGAAGCTCTCCACCAGCGGGCCGAGAAGCAGGCCCCCCATCAGCAGGCCCCCCATGAGCAGGGCCTCGGCGGCCAGTTCGGTGCCGCTCGGGGGCACCCGGGTGCGTCCATGCCAGAGGGCCACGCTCTGCAGCACGAGCCACTGGAGCGCCAGTGCTCCGACCGGCAGCAGGATCGCCAGCTGCACCAGCTGAGCCCGGCTGCGCTGACGTCCGGCCAGCACAGCCGCCGCCACGGCCACCAGGGCCGCCACGAGCAGGCGTACTCCGCTGAAGTCATCCAGAGGCTGGGGCCAGAGCAGGCTGGCCACCGCCAGCCAGCCCAGGCCGGCCGGCGTTCCCAGGGCCTGGGCCAGCAGCAGCGTTGGGGGTACCAGCAGCGCCAGGGGGCTGGCGGCGTTGCCCAGCCAGAGTTTGAAGCCCTGCACCACCGCCAGCATCGCCAGTGCCAGGAGGGCATGACGGGGCTCGAGGCTGCAGCGCCAGCGGCGCAGGATCAGGACCATCACCACGCAGCCGACCAGGGCTTCGCTGAAGTACCCCAACCAGGTCCACAGCAGCGGCCGGCGGTTCACCAGGCCGAAATAATCGAGCACGTCGTAGGCCTGGGGGCTGATCGGTTCCCCCTGGCGTGCGATCAGATCACCTTTCTTGACCACGATTCGGGGGATGCCCTGCTGATTGAGCAGCTCCTCGATCAGCTGCTGGCTCATCAGCGGGTCGGTGCGCAGGTTGGTCCGCCCCTGCAGGTTCGTGGCCAGCAGGCGGCTCCCCAGGCTCAGTCCCGGCTCCTCCATCGGCGAGAGCTGGAGCCGGGCCGCCAGCTCCAGCTGGCGCTTGGCGAGGTTGCCCACGATCCCCTGGCTGAGCATGCGCTGCTGGGCCTTGCGCAGCGCCAGCTTCCAGTTGTTCAGATCCTTGGGGTCGCGGCCCACCAGCCAGGCCCGCTCCTGGGGGCTGAGGTTGAGCGGTCCCACCCTGGTCTGGCTGCTGCGCGACACCTGGTCCAGTTCCTGCAGCTGACGCTCCAGCCGCTCCTGCAGCATCTGGTTGGCCTCCAGATCCACGACCTGCACATGGGTGCGGGTCCCCAGCTGGGAACGGCGTTGCTCCAGGGCTTCGCTGTTGATGACGGTGGCGTCCTCAGGGGCGGTGACGCTGATCGGCGCGGCGATCCCCGGCCGCAGACTCGGCTCCACCAGCCACGGCCAGCTGGAAATCATGGCCACCAGCGCACAGGCCAGAAGAATCGCGGCCCAGTCGAGGCGTCGCCAGGAGCAGAGGGCCTGGCATGGGCTTTCCTGCCGCAGCAGCCGACGCCAGATGTTCTTGAGGCGACCCCGTCGCAGCACCATCACCGTTGCTTGAAGCCAAACGCTAGCCAGGGCGCCTGCACGCGCTCCGCTGCATGCTGGAGCTGTCCGCAACCATGAACCGATGGCCCTTCGCCTCGACGGCCGCCAGCTCGCGGCGGAGCTGGAGACCCGCCTGCGCGCCGTCATCAGCGAGCGGTTGGAGCGGGCCGGCCGCCCTCCGGGTCTGGCGGTGCTTCGGGTGGGGGATGATCCCGCCAGTGGGGTTTACGTGGCCAACAAGGCCAGGGCCTGCGACCGGGTGGGCATCCACAGCCTGGTGGAGCACCGGGGCGCCGACTCCACTCCGGAGGAGCTGCTGGCTCTGATCACGGCACTCAACCGGGACCCGGCGGTGGATGGCATCCTCCTGCAACTGCCCCTGCCGGCCGGGCTGGATGAAGCTCCGCTGCTGGCGGCGGTTGATCCGGCCAAGGACGCCGATGGGCTGCATACCCTCAACCTCGGTCGGCTGCTCAAGGGCGAGCCGGGGCCGCGCAGCTGCACACCGGCCGGAGTGATGGCTCTGCTGGCCCGCCATGGGATCGATCCCGCCGGCCGCCGGGCCGTGGTGGTCGGCCGCAGCATCCTTGTGGGCCAGCCGATGGCTCTGATGCTGCAGGCCGCCGATGCCACGGTGAGCGTGGCCCACTCCCGCACCCGTGAGCTGGCGGCCCTCACCCGGCAGGCGGAGATCCTGGTGGTGGCTGCCGGTCGGCCGCGCCTGGTGGGCGCCGAGCATGTGAGCCCTGGAGCGGTGGTGGTGGATGTGGGCATTCACCGCCTGAACGGGAGCCTCTGCGGTGATGTGCGGTTCGAGGAGGTGGAGCCGCTGGCCAGCGCCATCACGCCGGTGCCTGGTGGTGTCGGGCCGATGACAGTCACGATGCTGCTGGTGAACACCGTGGTGAGCTGGTGGAAGCGGACGCAGGAGGGGGATCCAGGCCCGGGTCGTGTGGACCATCCCCTGGCGGATCTGCTGGCCTGAGCCACCGCTGGGCCGATGGCCTGAGAGAATCCCCGCCAGCGCGCTGGTACCCATGGCCGTGGCGGTGAGCACGGACTTTGATTTCGCCGCCTACCTGGAGTCGGCCCGGCTTCAGGTGGAGCAGGCCCTCGAGGCCTCACTCGGTCCCGAGCGGCCCGAGTCCCTGCGCGAGGCGATGCGCTATTCGCTGCTGGCGGGTGGAAAGCGCCTGCGCCCGATCCTCTGCCTGGCGGCCTGTGAACTGGCCGGCGGAGAGGTGGCTCTGGCCCTGCCCACGGCGGTGGCGCTGGAGATGATCCACACCATGTCGTTGATCCACGACGATCTCCCCGCCATGGACAATGACGACCTGCGCCGCGGACGTCCCACCAACCACAAGGTGTTCGGCGATGCCCAGGCGATTCTGGCCGGGGATGCCCTGCTCACCAGAGCCTTCGAGATGGTGGCCCTGCGCAGCCCCGGCGTGCCGGCGGAACGCCTGCTCCAGGTGGTCGGGGAGCTGTCCCTTGCTGCCGGAGCTCCCGGGCTGGTGGGTGGCCAGGTGGTCGATCTGGAGTCGGAAGGCAAGGACGTGGACCTCGCCACCCTGGAGTACATCCATCTGCACAAGACCGGTGCTCTGCTGCAGGCCTGCGTGCTCACCGGGGCCATGATCGCCGGAGCCAGCGAGCCCCTGCTCCAGGGCCTGCGCACCTATTCCAGGGGCATCGGCCTGGCCTTTCAGATCATCGACGACATCCTGGATGTGACGGCCAGCAGTGAGGTGCTGGGCAAGACCGCAGGCAAGGATCTCGCTGCCGACAAGACCACCTATCCCAAGCTGCTGGGTCTGCAGGAATCGAGGCAACGGGCTGATGCCCTGGTGGCCGAGGCCAAGGCCGCCCTCCAGCCCTGGGAGGCCAGCGCCCGTCCTCTCCTGGCGCTGGCCGACTACATCACGAGCCGGGATCGATGATCGGTTCTCCCCTCTCGGATGGTCCCCTGATTCAGTTGCTCGACAACGGTGTGCTGGCCTGGGCTCTGATCGCCTGCGGTCTGGCCCAGCTCGGCAAGTTGCTGGTGGAGCTGGTAGAGCATGGCCGCTGGCGGCCTGCGGTGTTGTTCGAAACCGGGGGCATGCCCTCCAGCCACTCGGCTCTGATCACCGGGGCCTGCGCCGGCATCGGCTGGGAACTGGGATTTGCCGATCCCCTCTTCGCTTTCGCCTGCACCATCGCCTTCATCGTCATGTACGACGCCAGCGGGGTGCGCCGGGCCGCGGGCCTCCAGGCTGCCCGCCTCAACGCTCTGCCCGCCTCCCTCTGGAACCCCGGGCCGCCTGACCGGCTCAAGGAGAGCCTCGGCCACACCCGCTCGGAGGTGCTGGCCGGCAGTCTGATCGGCCCGGCGATCGCCCTGACGGGGCTGGCCCTGGCTGGATCGCCGCTGCAGATTGCCCAGGGGTGGGGTTGGCTGCCTCTGGCCTGAGCGACAGCGCGCCCGGCGGCCCCCCGGAGCTCACCCCGTCCCAGAGCCGTGCGGTGGACACCTTCACGGCATGGCTGGCGCGACCCGTCAGGGATGAGCCCTTCGTGCTCAGCGGCTATGCCGGCACAGGCAAGACGTTCCTGTCGATGGTCTTCCTGGCCGCGGCCGAAGCCAGGGGGCTCTGCTGGACCGCGGTGGCCCCGACCCACAAGGCCGTCGGAGTTCTGCGGGGCGCTCTGGAGCTGGCGGGTCTGCGCCCCACCTGGCACCCCTCCACCCTGCATCGGCTTCTGCGCCTGAAGCTGCGCCGCTTGGCGGGGCGGGAGGTCTGCGAAGAAACCGATCAGACCGCGCTGGCCCTGGAGCACCTCGGGCTGGTGCTGATCGACGAGGCCTCGATGGTGGATCCCAGTCTGCTGCGCTTCAGCCTGCAGGGGGCCCACCCCTACGGCACCCGGCTGGTGTTCGTTGGCGATCCGGCCCAGCTGCCGCCGGTGGGGGAAGCGCTCAGCCCGGTGTTCGCGCTGCAGCGCTCCTGCCGCGCCGATCTCACTGAGGTGGTTCGCCACCAGGGCCCCGTGCTGCGCCTGGCCACCGCCCTGCGCCAGGAGCAGTTTCCCTGCCGTCTGCCCCCGGTGGGGCCCCACCGCCGGACGCCCCAGGGGACTGTGGCTGTGCTGGAG
>NZ_JAYGIA010000004.1:0-37713 GCF_034931165.1 Synechococcus sp. BA-124 BA4
TACCAGGAGGTGGCGAAGGTGGTGCCGGTCAGCCAGCCGCCCAGGGCCAGGTAGGCCGTGGGGAACAGCAGCAGGCCGGACCAGCCGACAAAAACAAAGCGGTCACGCTTGAGCCAGTCATCGAGGATGTCGAACCATCCCCGTGCGGCAGGCGCGCGCCCTACAGCGATCGTCATGCGGGTACTTCATGAAGCTTTACACGATTTATCCTACGGAAAACCGGCAGGCGTCGGGAGCCGGCCCGATCGAGCACGCCAGTAAATAAGTAATTGCACTCAGCAGGCCCGGGGCATGGCCAGCGGCGGCGCGGCAGGCCGTTCGCCAGAGTGGCCCTGGTCTTCAAGCGCACAACGTGTACGTCGTCGAGCTCGTCCTCAAGCTCAGCCCCATGCCCATCTCGGTGCAACGCAAGGAGCTGAGCGACGCCCAGTCGCTCCACAGCGAGATCCGGGCGGCCATGGAAAGCGGCCATCCCCGGGTGCTCGAGCTCCACTGCGAGAAAGCCGAAGAGAAGCGCGTGAGCCTGCTGAGCGGCGAACTGCTGGCCGTTCAGCTCTATGAGAAGTCGGCGGTCGGCGGCGGCAGCAAGCGGCCAGGCTTCAGCGTCGACGGTTGATGTCCCGGGGCAACCCCTCCAGCGATGCCGTCTCGCCCCGGTCTCCTGCCCTGGAGGTGGAGGATCTCTGTTTCGGCTGGCCCAACGGGAGAGCCGCCCTCGATCATTGCGACCTGCTCCTGCCCGGGCCAGGCCTCTGGATGCTGGTGGGCGGCAACGGCAGCGGCAAGAGCACCCTGCTGCGTCTGATCGCCGGCCTGCTCGAGCCCAGTGCCGGCCGGGTGGCACTCACACTGAAGCCCGCCCTGGTGTTCCAGAACCCTGATCACCAGTTGCTGCTGCCCAGCTGCGGCACCGATCTGCAGCTCGGCCTTGTGCAGGGTCGGCCGGCCGCGGAGCGGCAGGCGCGGGTGTCCGCAGCCCTCGCCCAGGTGGGGCTGGGTGGGTTCGAAGGGCGGCCGATTCACACCCTCAGTGGCGGTCAGAAACAACGACTGGCGATCGCTGGCGCCCTTGCAGGAGATGCGGGCCTGCTGCTGCTCGATGAACCCACAGCCCTGCTCGACCCTGAGAGTCAGCAGGAGGTGCTGGACCTGATCGAGCGGCTCTGCCACCGGCGCGAGCGGCCGCTGACGGCCCTGTGGATCACCCATCGGCTCGAGGAGCTCGACCATTGCGATGGTGCCGCCGAGATGGAACGGGGCCGGATCGGATCCTGGGGGAAGGGCCCAGCCCTGCGGCAGCGCATCGGCAGCCGACGTCCCCCCTTGCCGGGCGGCAGGGCCGACGGGTAGGTTCACCTGAGCCCGTTCCTCGGTAGCTCAGTGGTAGAGCGGTCGGCTGTTAACCGATTGGTCGCAGGTTCGAATCCTGCCCGGGGAGTTCATCACCAGAGTGCCGCGTTCTGAACGATGGCCCCGGTCACACTGGTCTTCTTGTGCTGTCTGGACAGAGTCCAACGTCTCCAGGGAGCCGGTGGAGGGCACTGTGTTGTCACAGCGGGACGGCGCTGGCAAGGCCTGAGCCGGTAGAAAATCTATAGATTCAATTCAGACAGCTCCGGGCTTGTCGGGGCAGATTCCTTGTCAGAACAGTCTTTCGTCCCTCCGAGCCAGCCGCCGCAGCGGCCTGCCGAAACGCGCTGAAGCGGCGGATCAGGAGAAAATATGGACTCACTTGTTGATGCCGGCCATCTTCCGCCAGCCGTCACGTGTCCTCCAGCACCTGCCATGAAACCCTGCATCCTGCTGATCGAGGACGACGAGGACATGCGCGAGCTGGTGGCGGGCCATTTCGAGCACGGTGGCTTCGTGGTGGAGACCGCCGATGACGGGATCAAGGGTCAGGCCCTCGCCCTGCAGGCCAACCCGGATCTGATCCTGCTCGATCTGATGCTCCCGAAGGTCGATGGTCTGACTCTCTGCCAGCGGCTGCGCCGGGATGAGCGCACCGCCAGCATCCCGATTCTGATGATCACAGCCCTGGGCGGCACCAAGGACAAGGTGAGCGGATTCAACTCCGGCGCCGACGACTACCTCACCAAACCCTTCGATCTCGAGGAGCTGATGGTGCGGGTGAAAGCTCTGCTGCGCCGCAGCGACCGGGCCCCACTCTCCACCAAGCACAGCGAAATTCTCAGCTATGGCCCCCTCACGCTGGTGCCGGAGCGGTTTGAGGCGATCTGGTTCGACGAGCCGGTGCGCCTGACCCACCTGGAGTTCGAGCTGCTCCACTGCCTCCTGCAGCGCCATGGCCAGACCGTGGCGCCCTCGTTGATCCTCAAGGAAGTCTGGGGCTACGAACCGGACGACGACATCGAGACCATCCGGGTGCACGTGCGCCACCTGCGCACCAAGCTGGAACCCGATCCGCGCAAACCTCGCTTCATCAAAACGGTCTATGGAGCCGGTTACTGCCTGGAGCTGCCCACCGGAGCCAAGCTCGCCCAGCAGGAGGCCCTGATGCGCAGCCAACGGGAGGAGGAGCAGCTGGCCGCAGCCCCCCACGCCCTCGAGAGCGCCTGAGCCCAGCTCAGCTGATCACTCCACTCAGCTCCAGCAGAGCCACTTCCCAGGCCAGGCGCGGTTGCACGAATCCCCGCAACTGGCCCCGCAACCGCTCCAGCCGCTGCTGTGTCTCCAGCAGCGGCTCCCTGCGCCAGAGACGCAGCTGCCACCAGTTCAGCAGCCACAACTGCTGATCCAGATCGAGCGTTTCACTCAGGTCGCGGGCCAGAGCCATGGCCTCGAGCGGATCGGCCGCCAGGGCCCCCAGCCGTTCCGCCAGGCCGCTGGGCAACCCTCGCCACTGACGGCGATGCTCCATCAGGGCCCCCGGGGCGCCGGCGGCCAGCTCGATCAGTTCGGGAGGCTCATCGGCCCCTGGGGCGCCTTGAGCCTCGGTGACATCAGCCTGCCGCGCCATGACCTCGGCCATCGCGACGGGATCGAGGCGGCGGAAGGGAATCTGCTGGCAACGGGAGCGGATCGTGCTGAGCAGGCGCTCCGGCGCGGCGCTGAGCAGCAGCAACAGCCCAGCCCCAGGCTCCTCCAGGGTCTTGAGCAACCCGCTGGCCGCCCCCTCCGCCATCAGCTCCACGGCCTCGATCACCACCACCGGGCGTGGACCAGCCACCGCCCGCCTCGCCAGAAACGGTCCGACGGATCGGATCTGCTCCAGCCGGATCTGCGGCAGACCCCGTTTGCTCACCCCCTCGGCCATCGCCTGGCTCACCGGCACGAGCCGTCCCTGGTGGGAGTAGGTGGGCTCCAGCCAGAGCAGATCAGGATGATTGCCCTGGCTCAGGCGCCGTCGCACGGCCGGGGCGCCTGCGGGTCCAGCCAGAATCCCCTCCAGGAAGCGCAGCCCCCCCAGGCGCCGCCCCACTCCCTCAGGTCCGGAGAGCAGGTAGGCCGCGGCAAGGCGCCGCCGCTCCAGGGCCGAGCGCATCAGCGCCACCGCTGTGGGCTGGCCGATCAGATCAGCAAAGAGATCAGCCATCGGGATCGCCTGGCCAAACCCGGGGGAAGCGCTCCAGCAGCGCCGCGCGCAGGGCCGCTTCCACCTCAGCGGGCGATCCGGCGGCATCCACCCGGCTCCAGCCCCTCTCCGCCGCCAACCGGGCAAAACCGGCCGACACCCGTTCCAGAAACGGAAGGCCAGCCGCCTCGATCCGATCAGCGCCTCGATGCCCACGACGCTGGGCGGAAAGGGTCAGGGGAAGATCGAGCCAGAGGGTGAGGTCGGGCTCCAGGCCGTCGGTGGCCATGGCCTCCAGCTGGTCGATCAGCTCGAGGGACAGCCCCCGGCCGTGTCCCTGGTAGGCGGCCGTGGAGCCGGCGAAGCGATCGCTGAGCACCCAGTGACCAGCCGCCAGGGCCGGCTCGATCAGGCTCTGCACATGCTGGGCGCGATCGGCGGCGTAGAGCAGGAGCTCGGCGGTGGCCACCGGCGCCGCCTCCTCCGGGGGATGCAGCAGCAGCTGCCGCAGACCACGACCGAGCGGGGTTCCGCCGGGCTCACGGCTGCTCACCAGGCAGGCACCGGCCGGCATCAGGCCGCTGAGGGGAAGCCAGAGAGCGAGGCGTTCGAGCTGGCTCGACTTGCCCGAGCCATCGATGCCCTCCAGCACCAGGAAACGGCCTCGCGGGTGCTCAGGCACGGCCATGGAGCAGCAACGCGTTGACGACCACGGTGATCGAACTGACCGCCATCAGGAGAGCGGCCAGCGGGGGGGAGAGCAGCAGGCCGAAGCCCGGCAGCAGGGCCCCAGCGGCGATCGGCAGCACGATCAGGTTGTAGCCGAAGGCCCAGAACAGGTTCTGCTTCACCTTGGCCAGGGTGCGACGAGCCAGCCGGAGGGCCTCCACCAACGACTCCAGCCGGTCGCCGAGGATCACCAGATCAGCGGTGTCCTGCGCGATCTGGGTGCCGGTGCCCACGGCGATGCCCAGATCAGCCGCTGCGAGGGCCGGAGCGTCATTGATGCCATCACCCACCATCGCCACGGTCCCCTGCTGACGCCAGCGCAGGATGTGCTCCAGCTTCTGCTGGGGGTCGAGTTCCCAGGCCAGGCCAGCGGCGGGCAGGCCGAGGCGATCACCCAGCTGCAACACGGGCTCGCGGCGATCTCCGCTCAGCACCCCCAGCCTCAGGCCCATCTCCGCGAGCTCAGCAAGGGCCTGGGCCGCATCGGCGCGGGGCTGGTCCTGAACCGCCACCAGGCCGAGCACGGCCGCCGGGGCGGCCACCGCCAGCACCGTGGCCCCCTCCGACTCCAGCTGGGCCAGCTGCTGTTCCAGATCGGCAGGGAGGGTCAGACCGTGGTCACTCAGCCAGCCCGGGCGTCCGACCCGGGCCAGCCCTTCCAGCCCTTCCAGCCGGCCCTCCACACCGGACCCCACCTCGGTACGGCTCTCGCTCACCTGGGTCAGGGACAGACCGCGGCACTGGGCCTCCTGCAGCAGGGCATGGGCCAGCGGGTGGCGGGTGTGCTGCTCGAGGCTGGCGGCGACTTGGACCAGGGCATCCCCAGCCGCACCGACGGGGTCGCCGCCGCCAGCGGGCAGGACGGCCACCACCAGAGGCCGGCCAAGGGTGAGGGTTCCGGTCTTGTCGAACAGCACGCTGTCGAGTCGGGCCGCCATCTCGATCGCGTCGCCGCCGCGGAAGAGCAGGCCGGAACGGGCCGCCTGGCCCGATCCCACCGTGATCGCCGTGGGGGTGGCCAGGCCCAGGGCGCAGGGGCAGGCCACCACCAGCACGGCAATCGCCAGCTGCAGCGCGAGGGAGAAGGGTGTGGTGGCCGTGGCCCCCAGGACCCCGTGGCCGACATGGGCCCCGTGGCCCGCCCCCATCAGCACCTGCGGCCAGAGCCTGGTGCCCCATTGCCACCAGAACACGAACGTGGCCAGGGCCAGCAGCAGAACGGCCACGCTGAAGCGGCCGGCCACCCGGTCAGCCAGGCTCTGGATCGGCGCCTTGCGGGCCTGGGCCTGCTCCACCAGGGCAATGATCCGGGCCAGGGTGGATTCGGGCCCGGTGCGCCGCACCTCCAGCTCCAGGGGTGCCTGCAGGTTGAGCATTCCGGCCATCAGCTCGTTGCCGGGCCCGGCGTCCAGGGGGAGAGGCTCCCCCGTGAGACTGGACACATCCACCGCGGAGTGACCCTCCACCACCTCAGCGTCGACGGGGACGCGGTCCCCGGGAAGCAGACGGATCCGATCGCCTGGGCGAAGGCCGCCGACGCGCACCTCCCGGGGAGGTCCATCGCCAAGGAGAAGCAGGGCCGTGTCGGGCTGCAGATGCGCCAGCTGCTCGAGGGCCTGGCCTGTGCGGTTGCGGGCACGCTCTTCAAGGAAGCGGCCCAGCAGCACGAAGCCCAGCAGCATCACGGGCTCATTGAAGAAGCAGGGCCAGCCCGACGCCGGCTGCAGATAGGCCACCAGGCTGGCCAGGTAGGCGCTGCCCATGCCCAGCCCCACCAGGGTGTCCATGCTGGGGGTCCGCTGCCAGGCGTTGCGGGCGCCCCGCACCAGGATTTCCCGCCCGGGTCCGAGCAGGGCCACGCTGGCCACGAGGGCGTGAAAGCCCAGATCCCCCAGCCTGGGCACCCCGGGCAGGGCCATCAGGGCCGCCGGCAGGTGGCCCCCCTGAGCCAGGTGACCGAGCACCGACACCAGCAGCAGGCTGAGGGCCACGATCAGCTGGCGCCACTCCTGACGCCAGCGACGCTGCCGGTCGCGCTCGGCGCGGCTGGGATCGGGGCCCGTCTGATCGCGCCGGTGAGCCTCGAAACCCAGGGCCTGCAGGCTGGCGATCAAGGCTGTCGCCGGATCGTCAGACGGGGTGCTCCGGGCCGGATCCAGGCCGATCCAGGCGGTGCGGGTCACCAGATTGACGCTGGCCTGGCTGACCCCGGGCTGCTCGAGAAGGCGTCGCTCCACCGCCCGCACGCAGCCGCCGCACTTCATGCCATCCACATCCAGGAGCACGGGCTCGACGGGTGCGCTGGGCGCTGGGAGGGGGGAGGTCAGGGTCACGGGCCGGTGCTCAGCCCCAAGGGTAGGGAGTGTGGCGGAAGCTCCCTGGCGCGGCGGGCACCCGTCAGGATGGGAGCACCGATCACACGAGCCGCGCCGTGCCCCGCAGCCAACGCAACGACAACTTCATCGACAAGAGCTTCACGGTGATGGCCGACCTGATCCTCAAGGTGCTGCCCACCAACCGCCGCGCCAAGGAGGCCTTCGCCTACTACCGCGACGGCATGAGCGCCCAGGGCGATGGTGAATACGCCGAGGCGCTCGAGAACTACGACGAGGCGCTCAAGCTGGAAGATGACCCCCTGGATCGCGCCTTCATCCTCTACAACATGGCCCTGGTGTACACGAGCAACGGCGACCACCAGCGGGCGATCGAGACCTACGAACAGGTGCTGGAGCTCAACAGCCACATGCCCCAGGCCCTGAACAACATGGCGGTGATCCACCACCACCTGGGCTCCCTGGCCGAGGAGCGGGGCGACACCGACGAGGCGGACCGACGCTTCTCCCAGGCCGCCGAGTACTGGACCAAGGCGATCCGGATGGCCCCCAACAACTACATCGAAGCCCAGAACTGGATCAAGACCAGCGGCCGCGGTTCCGTCGACGTGTATTTCTGAGGCCTCAGTCGGCGGCGGGATCCGCCCCCAGGGCCGCCACCAGGGCCTCAGCCACCCCTCCGGCCTCCAGCAGCTCCAGCCCCAGAGCGGCCGCCACCGGAGCCAGCCCGCTGCCGCGGGGCACCACGGCCCGGGTGAACCCGAGGCGAGCCGCCTCCTGCAGACGTAACTCCAGCTGCCCCACCGAGCGGATCTGTCCCCCCACCCCCAGCCCCCCCCCCCGCACCGTGCCGGCCGGCAGGGTGAGGTCGCGGTAGCTGGCGACCACCGCAGCCGCCACCCCCAGATCAGCGGCGGGCTCCTCCACATCCAGTCCCCCAGCCACGGCCAGATAGCAATCGAAGCGGGAGAGGGGCAGGCCCAGGTGCTTCTCCAGCACCGCCAGGATCTGGTGCAGACGGTTGATGCCGATCCCCGTGGCGGTTCGCCTCGGGCTGGCGTAACTGGTGGTGCTCACCAGCGCCTGGAGATCCACCAGCAGCGGCCGGGTGCCCTCGCAGGCCACGATCGTGGCGGTGCCGGCGCAGGGTCCGTCTCCCCCCAGGAACAGCTCGCTGGGGTTGGTCACCTCCGCCAGGCCCCGGTCGCGCATCTCGAACACCCCCAGTTCATGGGTGGCCCCGAAGCGGTTCTTGACCGCCCTCAGCAGGCGGTGGCTGGCAAAGCGGTCACCCTCGAAGGTGAGCACGGCATCCACCAGATGCTCGAGCACCTTCGGCCCCGCCAGCATCCCCTCCTTGGTCACATGGCCCACCAGCAGCAGGGCCGTGTCCTGGCGCTTGGCCAGCCGCTGCAGGGCTGCGGCGCAATCCCTGACCTGGGAGACCGAGCCCGGGGCGCTGCTCAGCTCGGCGTCATGGAGGGCCTGGATGCTGTCGATGATGGCCACAGCCGGACGCAGCGCCTCCAGCTCCTGGAGCACCAGCTCCAGGTCGGTTTCGGCCAGCAACTGCAGGCCGGCCTGGTCGCCCGTCCCCTCCGCTCCTGCCTCCGGGCCCAGGCGCCGCCAGCGCAGCTTGACCTGCTGGGCCGATTCCTCGGCACTCACGTAGAGCACGGAGCAGGCCTCCGCCAGGGCCCGCGCGCTCTGCAGCAGCAGGGTCGACTTGCCGATGCCGGGATCCCCGCCCACCAGGACCAGCGATCCGGGCACCAGGCCACCGCCGAGGACCCGATCCAGCTCAGGGAAGCCCGTGGCGAGCCGTCGCAGCGGGCGCTCGCCCACGGCCTGAATCGGCTCGAAGCGCCGCGGCAGGGGGGTGGCCCCATCCGCAGGGGGAGCCGGTGCGGCTCGCCGACGGCGGCCATCAGCGGCGGGATTGCTCTGCTCCACCAGGCTGTTCCAGCTGCCGCACCCCGGACAGCGACCGAAGAACTGCCGGGATTGAGCTCCACAGCTCTGGCAGGCGTAGAAAGGGGTGGAACGTCCCAAGGAGGTTTGTGACGAATGGTGGCTTTGGTGAACTTGCGGGGGCTGGCGCCTTTTCAGTAGGCGGAGATTTTGTAACCGTGCCGGCGACACGATGACGGTTTCCAGTTCAGCCAAGGAGACCATCCTGGTCGTCGACGACGAAGCCAGCATCAGGCGGATCCTGGACACACGCCTGTCGATGATCGGCTACCAGGTCGTCACGGCCTCCGACGGCGTGGAGGCGCTCGAGGCCTTCCGTCAGTCGAACCCGGATCTGGTGGTGCTCGACGTGATGATGCCCAAGCTCGATGGCTACGGGGTCTGCCAGGAGCTGCGCAAGGAATCGGATGTGCCGATCGTGATGCTCACGGCCCTGGGCGATGTGGCCGACCGCATCACCGGCCTGGAGCTGGGGGCCGATGACTACGTCGTCAAGCCCTTCAGCCCCAAGGAACTCGAGGCCCGCATCCGCTGCGTGCTGCGCCGGGTGGAGAAGGACCAGGTGGTGGGGATCCCCAACTCCGGAGTCATCCAGGTGGGGGAGCTGCGCATCGACACGAACAAGCGTCAGGTGTACCGGGGGGAGGAGCGCATCCGGCTCACCGGCATGGAGTTCAGCCTGCTGGAGCTGCTGGTGAGCCGCTCGGGCGAACCCTTCAGCCGCGGCGAAATCCTCAAGGAAGTCTGGGGCTATACACCCGAACGGCATGTGGACACCCGGGTGGTGGATGTCCACATCTCCCGGTTGCGCTCCAAGCTGGAGGATGATCCAGCCAATCCCGAGCTGATCCTCACGGCACGCGGCACGGGATACCTGTTCCAGCGCATCGTGGAAGCCGTTGCCTCCGAAGGAACCTGATCTCGATCCCCGCTCCGGCAGGCGTGCCAAGCCAAGCCGGGCCATCCGCCGTCTGGTGATCTGGTACCGCCGCAATGCGGCGGTCACTTCGCTCGTGGGCACGGCCACCTCCTCCGCCAGCACCGCAGCCTCGGCAGCCGCCTCGGCAGCAGGATCCGTGGCCGGCAGCATGGCCTCCACGGCCGGCTCGGTCCTCAACCCGCTCGTCATCGATCCCCTGCGCCGGCTGCAGCAGAGTGGTGGGGAGGAACTGGCCGCCATCAACCGGGGCGAGCGCCTCTGGGTGGCCGTCGACGGCATGGGCGGTGACCACGCTCCCGGACCGATCCTGGAGGGTTGCCTCAGGGCGGTTCAGATCCTGCCCGTACGCATCCGCTTCGTGGCCGAAACTGCGGCGGTGGAAGCGGTGGTGCCCCAGCTGGGCCTGGGTGAGCTGCTGCGGGAGGCGGTCCAGCGGGGTCTGATCGAGCTGGTGCCCAGTGGCCCGTCCGTGGGCATGGACGACGAGGCCACGGTGGTGCGGCGCAAGCGCGACGCCAGCATCAACCTGGCCATGGACCTGGTGAAGCGGGGTGAGGCCACCGCGGTCTATTCCGCTGGCAACTCAGGGGCCGTGATGGCCTCGGCCATCTTCCGTCTGGGGCGTCTGAAGGGCATCGACCGGCCTGCCATCGGTGCCCTCTTTCCGACCAAGGATCCAACCCAGCAGGTGCTGGTGCTCGACGTGGGCGCCAACATGGACTGCAAACCGGGCTATCTGCACCAGTTCGCCCTGCTGGGGAGCATTTACAGCCGGGATGTGCTTGGAGTGCCCCGGCCGAGCGTCGGTCTGCTCAACATCGGCGAGGAGGAGTGCAAGGGCAACGAGCTCACGCTCAAGGCCTTTCCGCTGCTGGCGGCTGAGCCAAGGATCCGATTCAAGGGCAACTGTGAAGGCCGCGACGTGCTCTCAGGCGCCTTCGATGTGGTCGTCTGCGATGGCTACACCGGCAACGTGCTGCTCAAGTTCCTCGAGTCCGTGGGCAGCGTGCTGCTCGATGTGTTGCGGGCTGAATTGCCCCGCGGCCGCCGCGGCAAGGTGGGCTCGGCCTTCCTGCGCAGCAATCTGGTCCGGATCAAGAAGCGCCTCGACCATGCCGAGCACGGCGGTGCCCTGCTGCTGGGCGTGAATGGCGTCTGCGTGATCGGCCATGGCAGCAGCAAGGCCCTCTCGGTGGTCAGTGCCCTGCGCATCGCCCACCTGGCCGCCAGCCATGGGGTGATGGACGACCTGCACCGGCTCAGCGCCCAGGAGGACACCGTCACGGCCTGTGGTTGACTGAGCCCAACTGAGGACTGGGAGAGTGTCGCTCGGCCGGATGGGCGCAGGCATGGCCCTGGTGGGCAGCGGCAGCGCTCTGCCGCTGGTCAGCATCAGCAATGAGCAGCTCAGCCGCCGGGTCGACACCAACGACGCCTGGATCCGCAGCCGCACGGGCATCAGCGCCCGCCGGATCGCCGGTCCCGGTGAAACCCTCACCAGCCTGGCCACCGCAGCCGCCCAGGCCGCCCTGGATCAGGCCGGCTGGGACGCCGGGGAGCTGGACCTGATCCTGCTGGCCACATCCAGTCCCGATGATCTGTTCGGCACGGCCCCAAGGGTGCAGGGGGCCCTCGGGGCCAGGCGGGCGGCGGCCTTCGATCTCACCGCCGCCTGCAGCGGCTTTCTCTTTGCCCTGATCACCGCCGGCCAGTACATCCGGGGAGGGACGGTGGGGCGGGCCCTGGTGATCGGTGCCGATCAGCTCAGCCGCTGGATCGACTGGGACGACCGCAGCACCTGCGTGCTCTTCGGTGACGGTGCCGCTGCCGTGGCGGTGGAAGCCTGCGAGGAGTCGAGCAACGGCCTGCTGGGCTTCAAGATGCACTCCGATGGCCGACGGGCCGACTGCCTCTCCCTGCGCCAGCGCGACGAACACGTTCCTCTGCTGGAGGGTCATTCGAACCAGAAAGGCGGCTTCGAGACCATCCACATGAATGGCCAGGAGGTCTACAAGTTCGCCGTCCGGGAGGTCCCGGCGGTGCTGCAGGATCTGCTGGAGAGCACCGGCACCTCATCGGAGCAGCTCGACTGGCTGTTGCTGCACCAGGCCAATCAGCGCATCCTCGATGCAGTGGCCGACCGCTTCGCCATCCCGCATGAGCGTGTCCTCAGCAACCTGGCCCGTTATGGCAACACCTCCGCCGCCACCATCCCGCTGATGCTGGATGAGGCGGTCAGGGATGGCCGGGTGCGCCCGGGCGATCTGATCGCCAGCAGCGGCTTCGGAGCCGGACTCAGCTGGGGGGCGGCACTGCTGCGCTGGGGTGGCTCAGCGGTCTCCCGGGGGTCCGCCGACCCCGGTCGAACCGCACCGCCGTAGTCTCCAGCCGGTGCGAGCGCATGTCGCCATGGGGATTGCCTGGGTGTTTCCCGGCCAGGGCTCACAGAAGACCGGCATGGCCGGTGGTGTGCTGGAGCTCCCGGGGGGCCGCGAACGCTTCGCCGCCGCCTCCGATCTGCTGGGCAGCGACCTGCTGGCGATCTGTGCCGGGGAACCGTGCGAGGGGAACGGGCACCAGACCGATCTGAGCGACACCCGCAACACCCAACCTGCCCTGTTCGTGCTGGAAAGCCTGCTGGTGGATGGCCTCAAGGCCCAGGGGCGCCTGGCCGATCTCGTGGCCGGCCACAGCCTCGGGGAACTGGTGGCCCTCTATGCCGCCGAAGTCTTCGACTTCAGCACCGGCCTCGAGCTGATGTGCCGTCGCAGCGAGCTGATGGCCGCGGCCGGAGGCGGAGCGATGACCGCGGTGATGGGCTTCGATCGCAGCGAACTGGAGGCCCTGGTGGAGGCCAGCGAAGGCGTGGTGATCGCCAACGACAACAGTGCGGCCCAGGTGGTGATCTCCGGCCTGCCGGAGGCCGTGAGCACCCTGGCCTCCCAGCTCTCCTGCAGGCGGGCCATCCCACTGGCCGTCTCCGGAGCCTTCCACTCTCCGTTCATGGCTGATGCGGCCGACGCTTTCGCCGCCCTGCTGGAGGAGGTCCCCTTCTCCGACGCCAGGATTCCGGTGATGAGCAACACGGATCCAACCCCCACCACCCAGGGAGCCGAACTCAAGCAGCGCCTGCGCCGGCAGATAGTGAGCGGGGTGCGTTGGCGCGAGACCATGGATCAGATGGCGGCCCACGGGATCGACACCGTGGTGGAGATCGGCCCTGGCAACGTGCTCAGTGGTCTGATCAAACGCAGCCTGAGCGGGGTCACCACAGCCCAGATCCACAGCGCCGCCGACCTGGGCCTGTGAGCGACACCACAGTGAGCCCCCCGGCCAGCGGGCCGATCCCTCCCCGCCGTCGCCTGCGCCGCCGCCGGGCAGAGCCCCCGGCCCTGCTCACCCCCAGGCCGAGCCTCACCTATCGCCTGATCAGCTACCTGCTGGTGTTTCCGGTGTTCCGGCTGCTGTTCAGGGGCCGCACCAGCGGCAATGACCGGGTTCCCATGGATGGGGCCCTGGTGGTGGTCGCGAACCACGGGTCCCATCTCGACCCGCCCCTGCTGGGGCACGCCCTGGGGCGTCCTGTGGCCTTCATGGCCAAGGCCGAACTGTTCCGGGTGCCCCTGCTGGGGCCCATCATCCGGGCCTGCGGGGCCTATCCCGTCTCCCGTGGTGCCAGCGACAGGGAGGCCATCCGCATTGCCACCGACCGCCTGCTCGAGGGCTGGGCCACCGGCGTGTTCATCGACGGCACCCGCCAGCCGGACGGGCGCGTGAACCAACCGCAGCCAGGAGCCGCCCTGCTGGCGGCACGGGCAGGGGTTCCTCTCCTGCCGGTGGCGATCATCAACAGCCACAGGGCCCTCGGCACAGGTCAGAGCACACCCAGGATGGTGCCGATCCACATCCGCATCGGCCAGATCATCCCGCCACCCGCCTCCCGTCGCCGCGTCGACCTGCTGGCCACCACCGCCGCCTGTCAGGAGCAGATCAATGCGCTCCTGGATCAGGGCCTGCTGGCCCCAGGGCGGGCCCCAGCCGCCCTGCCGCCCACGAGCGAAGATCCCGACCGGTGATCACCCAGGCGGCAGCCCTCAGGCCATCGCCCCAGACCTTGCGTCGTCCCTCCGGCAGGCAGCGGTCTCCGCAGGGGACGGCCACCGGGGTGAGATGAATCCCTCGGCTGCCGGCCACGATCCGTCCCACCAGCAGGGCCCGGTCCATGTGATCGCTGCTGGTGACCAGCAGGACATGGTGGATGCCGAGTCGCCGGAGGTCATCCACCACCGTGGTGAAGTTGCCCAGGGTGTCGCGGGCCCGGTAGTCCAGACGGAACTGGCGACGATCGAGCCCCTCCTGGCTGAACAGCCACTGGGCGTATTCCGGATTGCTGCCACCACTCACCAGCAGGGGGAGCCCGTCACGGTGAGCCAGCCGGCCGGCCAGCTTCTCCCGCTCGATATCGCCACCCAGCACCAGGATCAACTGGGGCTGGCCGAGGCTGGGCAGCAGCAGCCCCCGGCCCACCACGACCAGCGCGCCGGCCAGCAGTGCCAGCACCAGCAGCCGTCGCATCAGGGCTGGCCCACCGGGCTGGTGGGATACAGGGGAAGCACGCCGGCCCAGGGAGCCGCCGATCCCGCCGTCGCCGCCAGGCCGCTCAGGCGCAGCAACTGGTCCACGTCGGCGGCCGGATCGACCCGTGCCTCCAGGCGAGGGCCTGCCGGCAGATCGCTGAGCTGTCCGTACAGGCGCGGAGCCTCCCGCTCGGCGATTCCCCCCAGAGCCCACTCGTCCACGGCGTAGCAACCCGCCACGATGCCTCGACGGGGAAGCTCCTGCAACAGCCAGAAGGGCTGATCGTCCACCTCGGCCCGCTGACGCAGGCGGTGAGCGATCAGCAGGAAGCTGCTGAATCCATCCAGGGGCAGCGCCAGCTGCTGGGCCAGGGTGCGGGCGAAGACCACGGTCACCCGGGTGCCGGTGAATCCGCCCGGGCCCGTGGCGACGGCCAGACGCGCCAGCTGGTGCCACCGGTGGGCGGGCAGCAGCTCCTCGACGCAGGCCAGCAGGTCGTTGGAGAGCCTCCGGCCCAGGGGATGACTGCGGATGGTGGAGCTTGGCTCGGCCTGCGCTGCAGGGTGCGACGACGGCGCCAGAGGGGCGAGTCCCAGCCCCAGAACCTCGCTCGTGCTGTGCAGTGCCAGCAACCAGGGCGGGGTGGCAGCGCTCATGCCGGCACCATCTCTCCTGGGCGCAAGCGGCTCCAGCGGCCAGGGTCGGGCTGGAAACTGCCGCAAGCCCTCACGTCCCACTCCACCCCCACCTGATCGCCCTCCAGGCTGATCACCTGCACATGAATGCGGGGAGACTCGGGACAGAGATCCGGCTCCATGCTGAGGTGCTCCACACCGTGCTGCCCCTCCACCGCGTGATAGGCCTGACAGCGCTCCACCCAGTGGCAGTCGACGCAGATGCACATGCCGCCGGAGCTCTTCACTCCCTCCATTCTGAGGTGGGCGTGCGCCCCTGAGGGACGCAGGGTTGCCGCCACCGCTGTCCTGCGCCAGGTCCTGGGCCTCGGCAGCTGGCCCCTGCCCCCGGAGTCCTTCCCGAGGGGCACAGCCCTGGTGGGGGGCGCCGTGCGCGATGGACTGCTGGGGCGCCTGGGTCCTCAGCCCGACCTGGACCTGGTGGTGCCCGGTGACGCCATCAGCCTCTGCAACAGCCTGAGCCGCCGCCACGGCGGCAGCGTGGTGATCCTCGATGCCAAGCGCTCCATCGCCCGGCTGGTGCTGCGCGGGTGGAGCCTGGACCTGGCCCGCCAGGCGGGTGACGATCTGGAGAGCGATCTCTGGAGGCGGGATTTCAGGCTGAATGCTCTGGCCATGCCGCTGCTTCCAGCGTCCGAGCTGCTGGATCCCACCGGTGGCCTGGAGGATCTCGTCAGGGGAGAGCTGGTGGCGGTGCGGGAAGCCAACCTGCTCGACGATCCGCTGCGCATGCTGCGGGGGATACGCCTGGCCGCCGAGCTGGGCTTCCGGCTGGAGCCCCAGACCCGTGGCTGGATCGAGCGCCACCACGGCCGGATCAGCCAGGTGGCACCGGAGCGCGTGCTGCAGGAACTGGAGAAGCTGGCGCAGGCCCCCGGCGGGGGGACGGGCCTGGAGGAGGCCCTGAGCTACGGCCTGCTCGATCCCTGGCGTTCGATCGGCCGGGAGCCGCTCTGGGGACAGGGAGTGGCTCCGGAGCTGGGGCTGACCCCCGAGGAAGCGGCCCGGGCCGTGCCCCTGGCCCGGCTGGCACGGGTGCTCGATGCGCCGGCCCTGGAGCGATTGCGCAGCAGTCGTCAGTTGCAGCAGCGCTGCGGCCTCTTGCGCCACTGGCTGCTGCGGCTGCTGGAGGGCGCCGAGGGCGCCGCCTCCGGCCTGCAGCGCCTGGATGAAGGGGAGCGCCTGAGGCTGCATCAGCAGCTGGAGTCGGATCTTCCGGCCCTGCTGCTGTTTTTTCCAGCCAACCTGGCGAAGGACTGGTTAGCGCACTGGCGTAATCACCAGGATCCGTTGTTTCACCCCCGTCCACCGGTCGATGGCGGCACTCTTCAGGAGCACCTGGGGCTGAGCCCGTCCCGTCGGCTGGGGGACCTGCTCGCCCATCTCACGCTTGAAGCCGCCTATGGCCGGATCCAGGGCCGGGAGGAGGCCCTGCACGAGGCCCGGCTCTGGATGGAGCGAACCACGGCATGATTTACTTGAGGGTGAAAAGGCATCCATCCACAGCCTGACACTGCCCGTAAGCATCGGCTGATCGTCTGAGGTTTCGTCAAGGGATTTCCGAGCCACTGGCTCTCCAGACCAACCTGTTCATCGATCAACACTCCGCCATCGGTCAAACATTTCCCTTCCTCCCCTCGTTTCATGAGCGTTCGTCTTTACGTCGGCAACCTGCCGCAGAGCTTCGATGACAAGGAACTGACAGCCCTGTTCACCTCCGTCGGTGAAGGCGTGCGATTCAAGACCGTTCAGGACCGTGAAACCGGCGCCTGCCGAGGCTTCGGCTTCGCCAACGTCGACGACGAGAAGCTCGCTGATGCGGTGATCGAGCAGCTCAACGGTCGCGACTTCGGTGGTAACAGCCTGCGCATCGAGCGCTCCGAACGGCGCGACTCCCGTGGCGCGGCCCCCAGCACCGACCGCCGTGGCGCTGGTGCCACGGCCACCGTGGCCCGCAAGGCGGTCAACAAGGTGGTGCACAGTGACGACATCACCGAAGGCGCTCCCGATCCACGCTGGGCCGGCGAACTGGCCAAGCTCAAGTCGCTCCTGGCCAACCAGACCGCAGCCGTCTGAGGCAGCGGTCCAAGCCGGGTCCCCGTTCGCTCCCTTCAGGCCTGGTGCGTGACTGATCCAGCTGTTGATGGTCCTCGCCCGCTCCAGCACTGGTGCTGGCGAGGCCATTCGATCGGCTTCACCAGCCAGGCCCCGGAACAGAGCTCGGACGACACCAGCTCATCGACGCCATCCGCTCAGGACGTTGTGGTGCTGATCCACGGCTTCGGGGCATCCAGCGGCCACTGGCGTCACAACCTGCCCGAACTGGGGCAGCACTTTTCCACCTACGCCATCGACCTGCTGGGATTCGGCTCCAGTGACAAGCCCTGCTCCCAGCTGCGCGGGGAAACCGCCAGAGCGGGGGCTGTCGGTTATGGCTTTGATCTCTGGGCCGAGCAGGTGGCCGACTTCGCCACCTGGATCCTGGGCTCGGCGACCACAGGTCCGTCGGGCCAGGCGCCCAGCCTGCAGCTGGTCGGCAATTCGATTGGCGGCGTGGTGGCCCTGCGGGCCACTGAACTGCTGGTGGATCGCGGCCTGGCACCACGCCAGGTGATCCTGATCGATTGCGCTCAGCGCACTCTTGATGAGAAACGAGTGGCGCTCCTGCCCTGGCCGCAGCGCCTCAGCCGTCCTCTGATCAAGCAACTGGTGCGCCAGCGCTGGCTGATCGCCCCCCTCTTCCGCACCCTGGCACGGCCCGCCTTCATCCGGCGGGTGCTGGCCATGGCCTATCCCAGCGGCGCCAACGTCGACGACGCCCTGGTGGAGCTGCTCTTTCGCCCCAGCACCGATTCAGGAGCCCCGGAGAGCTTCCGCGGCTTCGTCAACCTCTTCGATGACCACCTCGCTCCGGAGATCCTCGCGCGTCTGGGCCCCGTGCCGGTGCGCATGATCTGGGGCGAGCTGGATCCCTGGGAGAATCCAGCAGAGGCCAGGCAATGGGCTGAGCAGTTCGCCTGCATTCGTGAGCTGCGGCTGCTGCCGGGACTCGGCCACTGCCCCCACGACGAAGCCCCGCAGCTGGTGAACCCGATCCTGATCGAGTGGCTCAGCGCGACTGGGCTATCACAAAAGAACAGGGAAGATCGAGCAGTTTGAGCGGGCGAGGCACGTAGGCCCGGTGGCTGAACACGTCGTAGTCGAGCTGCTCGATCACAGAGAGGATGCCCCGGTACAGCCGCAGGGAAGCCCACACCGGCCAGCGGGCATCCGCCGAGAGCCAGCGCACTCCCGCTTCGGAGCGGGCAAACCACTGGCGGGCCCGGCGCAACTGAAAGTCCATCAGGGCTCGCCAGTTGTCGTTGAGGGTACCGGCCAGCAGATCCGCCTCGGAGTAACCGAAGCGCTCGAGATCCTCCTGGGGCAGATAGATCCGCCCGCGGGCCCGGTCTTCGCCCACATCCCGGAGGATGTTCGTGAGCTGGTTGGCGATGCCCAGGGCCACGGCCGCGCTGGAGGTGTCCGGCCGCTCGCTCCAGGGGGCTGAGGTGTAGGCGGGATCCAGGCCCATCACCTCCTGGGTCATCAGCCCCACCGTGCCCGCCACCCGGTAGCAGTAGAGCTCCAGGTCCTCGAAGCGGGCATAGCGGTGGCGCTGCAGATCCATCCGCTGACCCTCGATCATGTCGAGATACGGCTGAAGCGGCTGGGGATAGCGCTGCAGGGTGTCGACCATCACCAGGTCGAGGGCGTCCTGCACCTGTCCACTGAAGAGCGAGCGGGTGCGCTCTTCCCAGCGATCGAGCCTCTCGGCCAGGCACTCCACCGGCAGGGCCTGGGCCTGTGGACTGTCCATCAGCTCATCGGTGCGGCGGCACCAGACATAGATGGCCCAGATCGCCCGCCGCTTCGCCGGGGGCATCAGCAGGGTGCCGAGGTAGAAGGTCTTGGCCCACTGGGCTGTTTCCTGGCGACAAGCCTGGTAAGCCTCCTCCAGGGTCGGCAGGGAAGGACAGGACACCGTGGTGGAGGCAGCCAGCACGGTCACACCGCCTGGGGATCCAAGGCCCGGCTCTGGCAGACGGCCTCAGCGCAGAGCTTTCCGCTGAGAACGGCCCCTTCCATCGAAGCGAGGTAGCGCTGCATCGTGTAGTCACCGGCCATGAAGAAATTGGCGATCGGCGTGTCCTGCGACGGTCGCAGTTGCTGGCAGCCTGGCACCGTCTTGTAAACGGAGAGCGGTGTCTTCACAACCCGTGCCTTGCGCAGCTTGGCCTGGTCCTCTCCGGTGAAGTGATCCGGGAACAGCCGCCGCAGCTCGTTGAGGGTGGCCTCCACGATGGCCTCGTCGCTGCGGCCGATCCACTCCTCGGCCGGGGCGAAGACCAGCTCCAGCATCGAGCGCTCCGGATCGGCGTACTCCCGGCAGGTGTTGCTCATGTCGGCGTAGACACTGAGCAGATCGGAGCGGCTGAACAGCAGGTGATCGATCTCCGTGAGCTTGCGGTCGAACCAGAGGTGGATGTTGATCACCGGCACCCCCCGGAGGCCCTCCAGCTTCTCGAAGAAGGGCAGCTGCTTCCAGGGCTCAGGCAGCAGCAGCTTGAGGGGGTCCACCGGCAGGGCACTCACGTAGGCGTCAGCCTGCAGCAGGCGGGGCTCCTGGCCCTGAACGCCAGCCAGACGGAATCCTGACACGCTGCCGTCGCCGTTGAGCTCGATCCGGCGGAGGGGGCTGTTGAGGTGCACCTCGCCACCCCGCTCGCGGATCCAGTCCACGATCGGTGCACACAGCCGCTGGGGAGGGTTGCCATCGAGGAAGGCCATCTTCGAGCCGTTCTTCTCCTGAAGAAAGCGGTTCAGAGCCGTGAGGATCACGGTGCTTGAGATCTCATCAGGGTTGATGAAATTCAAGGCCTTGCTCATGGCGATGAAGACTTCATCATTCACCCGCTTGGGGATGTTATGAAGCTCAAGCCATTCCGACCAGGAGTACTTGTCACACTCTTCGACATAATTCTGGCCGCGCAGCATCGCCGGCACCAGACCAAGACCGAACTGGATTTTCTCGGGCCAGCTCAGCATGTCATTGTTGCCGAGGATCGCTGCCACACCATTGAGGGGGGCAGGCAGGTCCGGGAAATCGAAGCGGCTGTAGTTGCCAGGTGAATCCTTCTGGTTGAAGATCATCGCGTGGTCCTTCCACTGCAGACGATCTTCGATGCCAAGCTCAGCGAAGAGCTGCAGCATGTTGGGGTAGGCCCCGAAGAAGATGTGCAGACCGGTTTCGTACCAATCGCCGTCTTCGTCCTGCCAGGCGGCCACCTTCCCGCCGAGCACATCGCGCGCCTCCACGACCACGGGCGTGTGCCCCGCATCGCTGAGGTATTTGGCGCAGGAGAGACCGGCAAGGCCTGCTCCGGCGATGGCGACGCGCATGGGAAATCGAAAAGTCAACGGCAACCATAAAAGGGCTGCCGCTGGCAGCGGCGTCCCGGGGAGCAGCCCGGAGGCCACGGGGGTTCCTAAAGTCGACATCCGTGAGGCGTCCTGCCTGCCCACGACCCCCAGCCATGGTCGATGCCAGCCTGCTCAAGTCCACCACCCGCCACGTGCGGGTGTTCACCGCCCGGGTGGAAGACGGCCAGCTGATCGCTGATCCCAGCCAGCTGACCCTGGATCTCGATCCCGACAACGAATTCCTCTGGGATGCACCCGTTCTCGCCAAGGTCCAGCAGCGGTTCCGCGAACTGGTGGCAGCCAGCGCCGGCCACGACCTGAGCGAGTACAACCTGCGCCGGATCGGCTCGGATCTCGAGGGCTTCATTCGACAGCTGCTCCAGGCCGGTGAGCTGCGCTACAACTCGGAAGCCCGTGTCCTGAACTACTCCATGGGCCTGCCCCGCACACCGGAGGCCTCTTGACCCGCTCCCGTTACGACCGTGGCGACCTCGGCCGGGGGGGCTATGGCCGTGGCGGCGAGACCCGTGCCAGGCCGGCTGCTGAGGGACGCGATCCCTACGAGGCCTACGAACGAGCGCCCCGCTCCCGGCGGACGACGGCCGAGCGCGGCGGTGGCGGCGGCGGCAACGGAGGCAATGGCGGAGCCGGTGGTGGAGGGGGCGGAGGCAGTCCGATTCAGCTCAATGTCGGCACCATCGCCGTACTGGCGGGTGTGCTGGTGCTCGGCATCGGCATCGGCACGGCCCTCTCGAGCAATACACCTGGCAACCAGGGCAACATCGCCAGCAGCCAGCAACTGGATCTGGCGGTGCCCGATCCCGAATTCTGCAAGCAGTGGGGGGCCAGTGCCTTCGTGATGGATGTGGAGCTCTACACCACCATGAACCCGAGCAGCAGCTTCGTGACCCAGCCCACCCTGCAGCCGGGCTGCGTGATCCGTCGGGAGAACTGGAGCGTGCTCCAGAAGGAGGGCGCGGTCACCTCCGAGCAGATGCGCCAGTGCAAGCAGCGCATGAACACCTTTGCCTACATCGGCTCGATCCGAGACAAGCCCATCGTGCGCTGCGTCTACCAGACCGACATCAGCGGCAACAAGTTCCAGACCCGGGGCATTGCCGGCGCAGCCGACGACGCCACCGGCCTCACCCCCGAAGCCGACCAGTTCTGATCAGCCCCCGGAATCAGGAGGCCGAGGCCGTCTGGGCCACGACCTCCACAGGGGTGGCCGCCGGCCGCATCGCGGGCTGACGCAGAGGACTGTCAGCACTGGCGAACACCGGCAGCACCTCGCGTCGGAAGGCCTCGGAAGCCCTCGAGCAGTAGCGGGCCGGATGGGTGATCAGCTTGAGCTGACGGCGCACGAGCAGGTCGGCGACGATCGGGCGGTGCAGGCTGCCCGTGGCGAGTTCGCGCTCGATCGAGACCACCGGCAGGAAGGCGGCACCGAGGCCCGACTGCACGGCGTTCTTGATCGCTTCGAAAGAATTGAGCTCCATTTCGATCTTGAGGCGCTGCACCTCCAAACCGGAGCGGGCCAACAGATGGTCCACCATCTTGCGGGTGGTCGACTGGGCGTCGAGGCAGACGAAGCCGAGGCGGTAGAGGTCGTCCTTGTGCAGCTCGGGCAGACGCGCCAGGGGGTGCTTCACCGGCAGCACCAAGGCCAGTTCATCGTTGGCGTAGGGAACCACCTGGAGGAGATCGGCCAGTTCAGTGGGCAGCTCCCCGCCGATGATCGCCAGATCGATCTGACCGTTGGCCACGCTCCAGCTGGTGCGGCGCGTGCTGTGCACCTGGAGCTGCACCGAGACATCCGGGTATTTCTGGCGGAACAGCCCGATCATGCGGGGCATCAGATACGTGCCGGTGGTCTGGCTGGCGCCCACGATCAGGGAGCCACCGCGCAGGTTGTGGAGATCATCGAGGGCCCTGCAGGCCTCCTGACACTGGCTCAGGATCCGGTCGCAATAGCTGAGCAGCAGGTGACCGGCCTCCGTGAGCTGCGCCTTGCGCCCGCCCCGGTCGAACAGCAGCACATCCAGCTGCTTCTCCAGGTTCTGGATCTGCAGGCTCACCGCCGGCTGGGTGACGTAGAGGCTGTCGGCAGCTTTCTTGAAGCTGCCCTCGCTGGCGATGGCGCGCAGGATGCGCAGCTGATCGAGGGTGAAAGGCAGATCAGCCATGGGATGGGCCCTGGGCCTGGCTCCGGCTGGAAGAAGAAACTCTAAAGGGGAAACTCCAGAACCCCGGGCCCCGTGATCCCAGGCCGGGATGGAATGACACCTCCGCCAGAATCACCGCTTCCGCTGCGGCTTCGTGGCCCTGTCTCCGCCCTGCTTCGCCCAGCTCACCGACAGCCTGGGTGCCGTGCCACCGGAGCACCGCTCCAGCCTGGTGATGATCGCCCTGCTGCTGGGGTTCGCCCTGCTGCACAGCGGGGGGGCGGCTCTGCGGGTCCAGGCGGAACAGCGCGTCGGGGCCCGGTTGTGGCGTCTGCTGTTCGCCGCCGTGAGCATCCCGGCGGCCGTGGTGGTGGTGGGGTATTTCATCGCCCACCGCTACGAGGGCGTTCGGCTCTGGAACCTCCAGGGAACCCCCGGGCTGATCCCCCTGGTCTGGGTGGGTACGGCCATCAGCTTCTTCTTTCTCTATCCGGCCACGTACAACCTGCTGGAGATCCCGGCGCTGCTCAAGCCCCGGGTCCGTCTCTACGCCAGCGGGATCATCCGCATCAGCCGCCATCCCCAGGCGGTGGGTCAGGTGCTCTGGTGCGCCACCCACCTCCTCTGGATCGGCAGCAGTTTCATGCTGGTCACCTGCGCGGGCCTGATCGGCCACCATCTGTTCGCGGTCTGGCATGGCGACCGGCGGTTGCGGGCCCGCTTCGGCGAGGCGTTCGAGGACCTGCGAGCCAGCACGTCGGTGATTCCCTTCCTCGCCGTGCTCGACGGCCGCCAGCAGCTGGTCTGGGGGGAATTCCTGCGGCCGGCCCAGCTGGGGATCGCCATCGCCATCGGTCTGTTCTGGTGGAGTCATCGTTTCCTCGGCCTGGCGGCAGGGGCCTTTCTGGGGGGACCGCTGGGTCGGCTGCTGGGCTGAACGTGCCCGTGACTCCAGGCCGGAGGCCCTGATCGCGGTCCAACACACAGCCCGAACCACCTGGGCAGGCTGCTTACACTCCGTTGGCCCGCACCCTGAGCTGGATGACGTCGGCTGCCGAACTTGCCTGGTTGATCCCCGTTCTGCCCCTTGCTGGGGCGGCCATCACCGGCCTCGGCCTGATCAGCTTCAATCGAACCGTCAACCGACTGCGCAAGCCGGTGGCCCTGCTGCTGCTGAGCTGTGTCGGGGCGGCCGCGGTGCTCAGCTTCGCCGTGCTGGCCGAGCAGCTGGCGGGAGCTCCAGCCACCGAGGTTCTCTTCGACTGGGCCAGCGCGGGCAGCTTCAATCTGCAGATGGGTTTCCGGGTGGATGCCCTCGGGGCCGTGATGCTCGCCCTGGTCACCACCATCGCCCTGCTGGTGATGGTCTATTCCGATGGCTACATGGCCCACGACAAGGGTTATGTGCGCTTTTTCACCTACCTGGCCCTCTTCAGCAGTTCGATGCTGGGCCTGGTCATCAGCCCGAACCTGCTCGAGATCTACGTGTTCTGGGAGCTGGTGGGGATGTGCTCCTACCTGCTGGTCGGCTTCTGGTACGACCGGGACGGTGCCGCCAACGCCGCCCAGAAGGCCTTCGTGGTGAACCGGGTCGGCGACTTCGGCCTGCTGCTGGGCATCCTCGGGCTGTTCTGGGCCACGGGCGCCTTCGGCTTCGAGGAGATCGGCTCCCGCCTGGCGGACGCCGTGGCGGGCGGCAGCCTTTCCAACGGTGCGGCTGTGCTGCTCTGCCTGCTGGTGTTCTTGGGACCCATGGCCAAATCGGCCCAGTTCCCCCTGCATGTGTGGCTGCCCGACGCCATGGAGGGTCCCACCCCCATCTCCGCTCTGATCCATGCCGCCACGATGGTGGCGGCCGGGGTCTTTCTTGTGGCCCGGCTGCAGCCCGTGTATGCCCCCTTTCCCCAGGTGCAGCTGGTGATCGCCGTGGTCGGCACGATCACCTGCTTCCTGGGGGCTTCGATCGCCCTCACCCAGATGGACCTGAAGAAGGGCCTCGCTTACAGCACCGTGAGCCAGCTGGGTTACATGATGCTGGCCATGGGCTGCGGCGCCCCGGTCGCCGGCATGTTCCACCTGGTCACCCACGCCTTCTTCAAGGCGATGCTGTTCCTGGGCTCCGGTTCGGTGATCCATGCCATGGAGGAGGTGGTCGGTCATGAGCCGGTGCTGGCCCAGGACATGCGCCTGATGGGCGGCCTGCGTCAGTTCATGCCCGTGACGGCCATCACCTTCCTGATCGGCTGTGTGGCCATCAGCGGCATCCCTCCCCTGGCGGGCTTCTGGAGCAAGGACGAAATTCTCGGGCAGGCGTTCAACACTTATCCGATTCTCTGGGTGGTGGGCTTTCTCACCGCCGGCATGACCGCCTTCTACATGTTCCGGCTCTACTTCCTCACCTTCGAGGGCGAGTTCCGCGGCAATGACCAGGCCGTTCAGGCCCAGCTGCTCAGGGATGCCGGCAAGCTCCCGCCTGGGGCGGAGGGCGAGGGTGCCGGCTATGGCCACCACGCCAGCCATCCCCATGAATCCGGCTGGCAGATGGCCCTGCCCCTCGCGGTTCTGGCGGTGCCGTCGGCACTGATCGGCCTTCTGGGCACCCCCTGGCACAGCCGCTTCGCCGGCCTGCTCGATCCCCGGGAAGCCGCCGAGATGGCGGAGCACTTCTCCTGGGCTGAATTCCTCCCCCTGGCGGGTGCCTCGGTGGCCATCTCGATCACCGGAATCACGATCGCGGTCCTGGCCTACTCGCTGCACAAGCTGGATCTGGCCACCCTGGTGGCCGCCCGGTTCCCAAGCCTCAACGCCTTCCTGGCCAACAAGTGGTACCTCGACGATCTCAACGACAGGCTGTTCGTGCGGGGCAGCCGCAAGCTGGCGCGTCAGGTGCTTGAAGTGGACGCCAAGGTGGTCGATGGGGTGGTCAACCTCACCGGCCTGCTGACCCTCGGCAGCGGAGAAGGCCTCAAGTACTTCGAAACCGGCCGGGCCCAGTTCTATGCCCTGATCGTGTTCGGTGGTGTGATCGCCCTGGTGGTGCTGTTCAGCAGCTTCTGAGCCGGGGCACTGTGTGTGTCATCCCTTATCTGGAGGCGGCCTGAGCGGCAGGTATTTCTACACTCCGCCCAGACCTGATCCCTGCCCTCGTGCCGCTCGATCCTGCCGTTGCCACGGGCGCCCTTGGTGCCTTGAGCGACGCACCCGCCACCGTCTTCCCATGGCTGAGCGTTTCGATCCTGTTCCCGATCGCCGCGGGCCTGCTGATCCCCTTCATCCCGGATCCAGGTGACGGCAAGACGATCCGCTGGTATGCCCTCGGCGTTGCCCTGGTCACCTTCCTGGTCACCGCCGGCGCTTACATCAACGGCTACGACCCCTCCGTGGCCGGACTGCAGCTGATTGAACGGGTGGATTGGGTTCCCGATCTGGGACTGGCCTGGTCGGTGGGAGCCGACGGGCTCTCGATGCCCCTGATCCTGCTCACCAGCTTCATCACGGCCCTGGCGGTGCTGGCGGCCTGGCCCGTCACCTTCAAGCCCAGGCTCTTCTACGTGCTGATCCTGGCCATGGACGGCGGTCAGATCGCCGTGTTCGCCGTGCAGGACATGCTCCTGTTCTTCCTGTCGTGGGAACTGGAACTGCTGCCCGTCTACCTGCTGCTGGCGATCTGGGGGGCGAAGAAACGGCAGTACGCCGCCACCAAGTTCATCCTCTACACAGCCGGCGGATCGGTCTTCATCCTGCTGGCAGCCCTGGCGATGGGCTTCCATGGCGGCGGCACCCCCACCTTCGAGTACACCGCCCTGGCGGCGAAGGAGTTCGGCACACGCTTCCAGGTCCTGGCCTACGCGGGCCTGCTGATCGCCTTCGGGGTGAAACTGCCGATCGTGCCCCTGCACACCTGGCTGCCCGATGCCCACGGGGAAGCCACGGCGCCGGTGCACATGCTGCTGGCCGGCATCCTGCTCAAGATGGGCGGCTACGCGCTGCTGCGCTTCAACGTGCAGCTGCTGCCCGATGCCCACGCCCAGTTCGCGCCCCTGCTGGTGGTGCTCGGGGTGGTGAACATCATCTATGCGGCGCTCACCTCCTTCGCCCAGCGCAACCTCAAACGCAAGATCGCCTACAGCTCGATCAGCCACATGGGCTTCGTGCTGATCGGCATCGGCAGCTTCAGTGCCCTCGGCACCAGCGGCGCCATGCTGCAGATGGTCAGCCACGGCCTGATCGGGGCCAGCCTCTTCTTCCTGGTGGGCGCCACCTACGACCGCACCCACACCCTCCAGCTCGATGAAATGGGCGGCGTCGGCCAGAAGATGCGCAAGATGTTCGCCCTCTGGACCGTCTGCTCCCTGGCCTCCCTCGCCCTGCCCGGCATGAGCGGCTTCGTGTCGGAGCTGATGGTGTTCGTGGGCTTCGTCACCAGCGAGGCCTACTCCCTCAGCTTCCGCATCGTGATGGCCGCCCTGGCAGCGGTGGGGGTGATCCTCACACCGATCTACCTGCTCTCGATGCTGCGGGAGATCTTCTTCGGCAAGGAGAACACCGAGCTGGTGTCCCACACCAAGCTGGTGGATGCGGAACCACGCGAGATCTACGTGATCTCCTGCCTGCTGGTGCCGATCATCGGCATCGGCCTCTATCCGCGCCTGATGACCGACACCTACCGCGCTTCGATCGAGGCCCTGGTGCAACGCGAGGAGGCCGCCATGGCCCGGATGATTCCGGCCGGACGCCAGGGCCTGATTCGTCAGAACCCTCCCCTGGCTCTGCTCCGTGCTGGCGTGGAGCCCCATCAGCCCCTGCTGACCGCTCCTCTGCTGCCCTGAGCGAGGAGTCCAAGGGAGTTACGAAACCCTGCGGATGCTGCCCGCCCATCCCCCTGTCCAGGGGGGATGCCTACGCTCCCAGCGAGTTGGGCCCGCCCGGGCCATCAGCGCTCCAGTCCTCAACCATTCGCCTCGCCCCAAGCGTCTCGAACCATGCGTCAGCTGAACTTCCTGCTGATCTTCAGCTTTGGCCTGGCCACGGTGATGTTCACCCTGGAGAACACCACCGCCACCACGGTGCACTTCCTTCCCGGGGTGAGCGCGACGCTTCCCCTGGCCGCGATGATGCTGGTGGTGGGAGGCATCGGTGCCACCGCCGCCTGGGTGTTCGCCGTCTGGACGGGAGTCGTCAAGAAGGTGGAGCAACTGCAGGAGCAGAGCGAACTGGAGGCCCAGCAGGTGCGGATCCAGGAGCTCGAAGCCGACGTGCAGCGCTACCGGGCGACGGTGGATGCCCAGTTGAGTCTGCTGCCGGCCGCCGGCCAGAGTTCGGCCCCGAGCCCTGAACCCCAGCCCGAGGAAGCCTGATCGAGAGCACCCCGCTGGCCGTCGGGTCCCAGACGGGGTACGTTTCCGGCAGATGTGGAAGGTTCGTTCTTGGCTGATGCAGGCGCCAGGCTGGCGATTCGCCTGCTTCAGGATGCCGCCGAACGTGGCGAGATCGACCCCTGGGACGTGGATGTCATTGCCGTGGTCGACGGCTTCCTCGACCAGCTTCGCCAGAGGATCGGCGCCCCCCGGCTGGTGAGCGGACCCGGTGAGGGAGGCAGTTTCGAGAGTGATCTTGCCGCCACCAGTGAGGCGTTTCTGGCCGCCTCCGTGCTCGTGAGCCTCAAGGCCGAGATCCTCGAGCAGCAGACCCTGCCGCCGGAACCGGAACTGGAGCAGGACGCCTTCGCCTTCGACGAGGAGGACGCTGGATCCTTCGAGCTGCTCTCCTTTCAGCTGCCACGCCGTCCGGAGCGTCACCTGTTGCGGCGGGCCGTGGCACCACCGCCGCTGCAGCGTCCCGTCACCCTGGGGGAACTGATCCGCCAGCTGGAGGACATCGCCGAGCGGCTGAAGCAGGGGGACGTGAGCGGACGATCCCGGCAGCGCGGACCTCGCTACAGCGAGCGGGCGGCGATCGAGCAGGTGGCGGCTCTGGCCCATCGTGAAAAACTGCCGGAAACCACCGCCGCTCTCAGCCACTTCCTGCTGGAGTGGCAGGCCGCCAGCGACTGGGTGAACTTCGAGGTGCTCGTGGAAGCCTGGGCCGAGGCCGCCCCGGCGGATCTGGACCAGGACCGTGTCGGGGTGTTCTGGGCTCTGCTCTTCCTCTGCTCCCAGGGCAGAGTCGACCTGCAGCAGGAGGGAGGCCTCTTCGGCCCCCTGTTCCTCAGGGGTTGCTGGGAAGGCATGGGCGCTGGACCGTCAGTGCTTCCACACGGACTGGTGCCAGCTCCCTCTCCGGCTCGGGAGGCGCAGGCCGCCTGAGGGTCTTCACTAGGCTGCCTTGAATCACATCAGAAGGGGACAGGTGCCCATGAAGGCCATGATTCTCGCGGCCGGCAAGGGAACTCGGGTGCAGCCCATCACCCACACGATTCCCAAGCCGATGATCCCGATTCTGCAGAAACCCGTGATGGAGTTTCTGCTGGAGCTGCTCCGTCAGCATGGGTTCACCGAAGTCATGGTCAATGTTTCACACCTGGCCGCGGAAATCGAGAACTACTTCAGAGATGGCCAACGCTTCGGCGTGGAGATCGCCTACAGCTTCGAAGGGCGCATCGAAGACGGAGAACTGATCGGTGCCGCCCTCGGTTCCGCCGGGGGCCTCAAGAAGATCCAGACCTTTCAACCCTTCTTCGACGACACCTTCGTGGTGCTCTGCGGCGATGCGCTGATCGACCTCGACCTCACCGAGGCCGTGCGCCTTCACAAGGAGAAAGGGGCCATGGCTTCCCTGGTCACCAAGCGGGTGCCCAAGGATCAGGTGAGCAGCTACGGCGTGGTGGTCACCGACCAGGACAGCCGGGTGCTGAGCTTCCAGGAGAAGCCCTCGGTGGCCGAGGCCGCCAGCGACATGATCAACACCGGCATCTACATCTTCGAGCCGGAGGTTCTGGATCACATCCCCGCCGGCATTCCCTTCGACATCGGCGCCGATCTCTTCCCCAGGCTGGTCGCCGCCGGGGCGCCCTTCTACGCCCTGCCGATGGATTTCGAATGGGTGGACATCGGCAAGGTTCCCGACTACTGGCAGGCGATCCGCAGCGTGCTCGAGGGCAAGGTCCGTCAGGTGCAGGTGCCTGGCCGGGAAGTGCGCCCGGGGATTTTCACAGGTCTGAACGTGGCCGCCGACTGGGACAAGATCAACGTCACCGGCCCCATCTACGTGGGTGGCATGACCCGGATCGATCCCGGCGTGACGATCGTGGGGCCGGCCATGATCGGACCGAGCTGCCACATCTGTGAAGGCGCCACGATCGACAACTCGATCATCTTCGATTACTCCCGCATCGGGGCCGGCGTGCGCCTGGTGGAGAAACTGGTGTTCGGCCGCTACTGCGTCGATCGCAACGGCGACCACTTCGACCTGCAGGAAGCCTCCCTCGACTGGCTGATCACCGATGTGCGCCGCCAGGATGTGGTGCAACCCTCGCCCCAGCAGAAGGCGATGGCTGATCTGCTCGGCACGGATCTCGCCCTCAGTGCGGGTGAGAACTGACCTCCGTCAGCACCGCCCCTCCTGGCGGCGAGACGCCAGCCTCGGCCAGGATCCAGGGGATGCGCTCCTCCGCCTTCACCGCCATCAGATGAACCCCCTGGGCAATGGCCCGGTACGCACGCACCTGTTCGGCGGCGATCGCCACGCCTTCGGCCGCCGGATCCGCTGACGCCGCCAGCCTGTCGATGATCGGCTGGGGAATCGAGGCTCCCGGCACCACGCGATTGATGAAGGCCGCGTTCCGTGCCGACTTGAGCAGAAACACCCCCGCCAGCACTGGCAGTCCCAGGGGTTCGCTGATCTCGCCACAGAAGCGGCGCAGCGCTTCTGTGCTCATCACCATCTGGGTCTGCAGGAAGCGTGCACCGGCCTCCTGCTTGCGCGCCACCCGCGCCCGCAGTCCGCTCCAGCTGGTCGACTGGGGGTCGGCCGCGGCCCCTGGGAACAGAGCCGTGGGCCCATCCGGCAGCACGCCCTCCACTGGATCGAGGCCAGCATTGAGGCGGCCCAGCAACTGCAGCAGGCGCACCGACTCCAGCTCATTGACGGCCCGGGCACCCGGCTGATCCCCGGCGCCCACCGGGTCCCCGGTGAGGCAAAGCACATTGCGGATGCCGAGGGCGTGGGCACCGAGCAGATCGGCCTGGAGAGCAATCCGGTTGCGGTCGCGACAGGCCAGCTGCAGCACGGGCTCGATCCCGGCCTCGAGGAGCAGGCGGCAGAGGGCAAGACTGCTCATGCGCATCACGGCCCTGCTGCCGTCCGTGACATTGACGGCATGGACCAGCCCACGGAGCTTGGCGGCCACTGTGAGGGTGCGAGTGGGATCTCCCCCCCGCGGCGGGGTCACCTCAGCCGTGATGGCGAACTGTCCGGTCTCCAGGGCCTGGCGCAGAAGCAAGGGACAGGGGATCGCTCAGGGCCCATCATGCGTCAGCGGCCGCTGCTTACAGTGGAACCTTGGAGGGGTGGAGTCTGGATGTCCGATCGAGACAATCACATCCAGCTGCGCTCCAATCTTTCGGAACGCGAGCTGGAAATCATCGAGCGGGTCGCGACGGGCCTGACCAATCAGGAAATCGCCCTTGAGCTGATGATCAGCAAGCGAACGGTCGACAACCACGTCAGCAATATCTTCACCAAGACCGGCGCCAAGAACCGCGTGGCCCTGTTGAACTGGGCGATGGATAACGGCAAGATCTGCCGGGATGGCTTCAACTGCTGCCATTTACCCAGCGCTGAAGGCTGATTCGGACTCCGGCCATGAGCCTGATCAGGCCCCTTCAGGGCAGGGTTCCAGCTTCGATCAGACGCTTTGGGACATGCCGGCCGAAACCGTCCTCGGCAGGTACGGTACCTCGACCGTGGCGGTGAGGGACTGCAGGCTGTAGCCGTCGGGTCGAAGCCCGAACAGATCGGCGTAGTCGAGGCAATCGTCGGTGTCGCGGCCGGCGAAGCGGAGCACGCCTTGGTGGTCGTAGAGGCCGATCACGGACGGAACGGGGCGGGGAGGAGAGATTAAGGAGAAATCCTTAATGAAATCCTAGCTGATGTCGCTGTCGTTACAAAGGCCATCCGCCAACAGACTCTGCCGGTCCGCCTCGGGCCAGCAGCTCCAGGGACGTCGGGCCAGGGCCGCATTACTGAGCTCCCCAAGTCCGGTGATCTCCCGATGGCACCACGGTGGCAGCACCAGCGCCTGCTCCTCCCGCTCCAGCTCCACTTCAGCCACCACCAGAGGCGAGTTCTCCCCCTCGAACACATCAAGCACCCACTCCCCGCCGGGCAGGTCAAGCCCGTAGCGCTCCTTATGGAGGCTGGCCGAGGCCAGGCCCAGCAGCTGCCGGGCATCGGCGACGGGAATCTCATACTCGAATTCGGCCCGGGTGACGGCGGTGACGGTGGCCTTGAGAGTCAACCAGGCCCTGGCTGCCTTCGCCCCCTCGTCACGCTCGTCCTCCAGGCGCACCCGCACGGTGACCCCATCGGCTGAAGCCTGCAGGTACCCCTGGCAGAGGTGCTGCCGCCAGAGAATGTGCTCCTTCCACCCCGCTCCCCGCACGAGGAAGCGGCGCTCGATCTCCAGAGCCACCGATCCAGACCCACACACCGTCCGGCCCATCCTGGCGTCAGGCCCGTCGCCGAGTTCTGCGTTCAGTTGGCGGAGGGTTCCGAGGCGGTGAGGTCGCCGGCCCAGTGCAGCTTGTGGCTGAGGGTGCGGTAGTAGGAGGGGCTCTGCTGCAGCACCACCATCAGGGCGCAGTGGCTGGAGCGCTGCACCACGCAGCGATCACCAGGCTCCAGCATGGTGGCGTGGGCTCCGTCCTTCCAGAGCTTCACCCGCCGGCTCGGCTCCCCAAGGGGCCAGATCGCCAGCTGCGAGCGGGGTGGCACCACCACCGGCCGGCTGGAGAGGCTCATCGGGCAGATCGGGTTGACCACGATGGCATCGATTCCTGGATGGAGGATCGGGCCTCCCGCCGCCATGGCGTAACCGGTGGAGCCGGTGGAAGTGGCGATGATCAGTCCATCGCCGCGGAACTGATCCACCACCTCCCCGTCGATCTCCAGCTCCAGCACGCAAGTGGGCGAGAGCTCATCGAGGAAGGGACGGAAATAGAAATCGTTGAGCGCACGGTGCAGTCGGGCGGGCCCATCGGCGCTGGGATCCTCGGGCTCATCCCCTTCGGGAACCCCATCGCCGCGATCGACGAAGGCTTCCAGCATCATGCGGCGCTCGAGGGCGAAGCGGTCATCGCGGAGCCGTTGCCAGAGGTTGTCTTCCGAAGAGGTGGTGCTGAGCACCAGCAATTTGCGCTCATGGGTGAGGAATCCGAGGTGACCGCCCACGTTGAAGCTCAGGATCGGCACATCCAGGGGACCGAGGTGACGGGCCGCGCCCAGGACGGTGCCATCTCCGCCCAGCACCACGGTGAGGTCTGGCAGACAAGGCTCGGTGGCCAGCAGGCCCGGGAACGGGTTGGAGCTGGCTCCGCTGCTGGCGACTGTGACCTGGACCCCCTGGGAGCGCAGGTCTTCGGAGCAACGCCGTGCCTGGCGCTGAGCCGCCTGGCTGCCGGAGCGAACGATCAGCCAGACCCGCTGGAGCTGCATGGAATCAGGCGCGAATCCCGCATCGGCGGACCGTAGGGGAGAAGGCGGGCAAGGTCACCAGCGCAACAGATTGAAGCGCTCCATATCGACGGTCTCGCGGTTGCGGTAGAGGGAGAGCAGGATCGCCAGACCCACGGCCGCTTCGGCAGCAGCCACGGTGATCACGAAAATGGCAAAGACCTGGCCACGGATCTGCTGACCATCGATGTAGCTGGAGAAGGCCATCAGGTTGATGTTGACGGCATTGAGCATCAACTCGATGCTCATCAGAACCCGCACCGCGTTACGGCTGTTGATCAGGCCCCAGACCCCTGTACAGAAGAGGATGGCGGCGAGCACCAGGTAGGCCTGGAGCGGAATGTCGATGGATGTGGGAGGCATGATCAGACTTTCTCCAGCAGGGTGGTCTCGCCGGCGGGACTCTCCAGCAGCAGGGGGGTGCGTTCCTTTTCGATCAGGCCCTGATCGGCTGCTTCACCGGTGATCACATCACTGCTGAACACATCGCGACGAGCGAGCACGATCGCTCCGATCATCGCCATCAGCAGCAGCACCGAGGCCAGTTCGAAGGGCAACAGATAATCACTGAACAGATGGATTCCGATCAGCACCGTGGCGTCATCCCCGAGGGGAGTGGGCCCGGGAACCGCCCAGGGGGTGGTGAGATCGACCCGCAGGATCAACAGGAACAGACCGAGGCAGACACCCCCGGAGAGCACCCGGCGCAGAAGCAGACCGGGGATCTCGGCCATGGCCTCTTTCTTGTTCACGAGCATGATCGCGAACAGGATCAGCACGTTCACGGCGCCCACGTAGACCAGGACCTGCGCCGCGGCAACAAAACTGGCATTGAGCAGCAGGTAGAGACCCGCCACGGAGAGGAACACGCCAGCCAGCAGGAAGGCCGAATAGACAATGTTAGGCAACAGCACAACTCCCAGGGAGCCCAGCACCAGCGTGAGGGAGAGGGCGGTGAAGCAAATGAGCTGGGTGACGGACGCGATCGTCATCAGGCGTTCTCCACGGACTTGGCGGCTGAGGCCGCCATCTCGGCCTGCACCTGCTCGGGCAGCTGTCCGGCCCTCGGCCTGGAGGGATCGACGCCATGGGGATCCATTTCACCCTTGGGCAGATAGGCCAGCTCGCGCAGGGGCACCACGGCAGGATCACTGGTGACGCTGGTGGGAAGGCGGCCCAGGGCCACGTTGTCGTAGTTGAGGCTGTGGCGATCAAAGGCCGCCAGCTCGTACTCCTCAGTCATGGAGAGGCAGTTGGTAGGGCAATACTCCACACAATTGCCGCAGAAGATACAGACTCCGAAATCAATGGAGTAGTTCTTGAGCTCCTTCTTTTTCGTCTCCTTGTTCATCACCCAGTCGACAACCGGCAGGTTGATGGGGCAGACGCGAACACAGACTTCACAGGAGATGCACTTGTCGAACTCGTAATGAATCCTGCCGCGATAGCGCTCCGAGGGAATCAGCTTCTCGTAGGGGTATTGAACGGTGATCGGCCGTCGGCGCAGGTGATCAAACGTGACCGACAGGCCCTGAGTGATGTAATTGGCTGCGCCTACGGCGTCCTTGGTGTAGTCACCGACCTTTTGCAGGAATCCGAACATGGCAGGAGAGTCGGAGAGGAAGGAAGACAGGAGCTGGGGAGCTGGGACTGGGGCTCAGGAGGGACCTGAAAGTTGGACCCATGATGACCGGCGGGGGGCTCAGCCGCCGAAAAAGGCGGGGAAGGCGAGCTTGAGGCCAGCGGTGACCAGCAGATTGACCAGGGCTATCGGCAGCAAAAACTTCCAGCCCAGATCGAGGAGCTGGTCGATGCGCACGCGCGGAAGGGTCCACCGCAGCAGGATGGCGATGAACACCAGCAGATAGGCCTTCAGCACCGTCATGACGATGCCGACCGAGCCTGTGATCACCTGCACCAGCGGGGCATCCACCGGCTGGCCGAGGACTCCGGCCAGCCATTCCACAGGCAGGGGGAATCCCCAGCCGCCGAGATAGAGCACGGCCACCAGCAGGGCCGAGAGCACCAGGTTGATGTAGCTGCCCAGATAGAAGAGGGCGAACTTCATGCCGGCGTATTCCGTCTGGTAGCCGGCCACCAGTTCCTCCTCCGCCTCGGGGAGGTCGAAGGGGAGGCGCTCGCACTCCGCCAGGGCGCAGATCCAGAAGATCAGGAAGCCCACCGGCTGGCGCCAGATGTTCCAGCTGAGGATGCCGGCACCGTTCTGCTGGTTGACGATGTCAACGGTGCTGAGCGAATTGCTCATCATCACGACGGCCAGCACCGCCAGAGCCAGAGGGATCTCGTAGCTGATCGACTGGGCGGCGGCTCTCAGCCCACCCAGCAACGAATACTTGTTGTTGCTGGCGTAACCGCTCATCAGCAGACCGATCGGCTGGATGCTGCTGAGGGCGATCCAGAGGAACACGCCGATGCCCACATCGCTGATGAGCAGGTTCTGGCCGAAGGGAACCACCAGCCAGGAGAGGATCACCGGCACCAGCACCAGCACCGGACCGAGGGTGAAGAGCAGCCCGTCGGCGCGGTGAGGGATGACGTCTTCCTTGAACAGCAGTTTGAGGCCGTCGGCCATCGGCTGCAGCACACCGAGGGCACCGGCGTATTCAGGGCCGATCCGCTGCTGCACGGCGGCGGAGATCTTGCGTTCCAGCCAGACGTTGACCAGAACGCCGATGACGGCGGCCACCAGCACCAGCAGCATCGGCAGGGGAAGCCAGAGCAGATGGGCCGCGCCCTGGCTCAGGCCGAAGCCTTCCAGGGTGCTGGTGAAACTGGATTGAAGGTCAAGACCAGGACCGACCACCGCCAGAGAGGGCCAGCCGGTGGTCAGGGGAACTGGTGCCGGGTCGATCAACACCGTGACAACTCCGCAGCGCGCTGAGGTGAGGGCAACTTAAACGCCTGGCAGGGCATTGCGGGCATCCTGAGGCAACCAACTCCTGCGGCCCGGACCGGTATAGATCTGGGTGGGCCGGTAGATGCGGTTGGCTCCGAGCTGCTCCTTCCAGTGGGCCAGCCAGCCGGCCACCCTGGCGATCGCGAAGATCGGGGTGAACAGATCCCGGGGGATGCCGAGCTTGCGGTACACCAGGCCGGAATAGAAGTCGACGTTGGGGTAGATGCCCTTCGGTCCAAGCCGATCGGCGGCCACCTCCTCCACCCGCCGGGCCACGTCGTACATGGCGTCGTGACCGAAGCGATCGAAGAGCTGCTCGGCCAGGCCCTGGAGAATCACGGCCCGGGGGTCCTTGACCTTGTATTCACGGTGCCCGAAGCCCATGATCTTCTGCTTCTCGGCAATGGCCCGGTCCAGCCAGGCTTCCACCCGGTCCTCGCTGCCAATCTGCTCGAGCATGGCCAGCACGTCTTCGTTGGCACCGCCGTGGAGGGGGCCGGCCAGGGTGCCCACCGCCGAGGCCACCACGGCGTAGGGGTCGGTGAGGGTGCTGGCGGTGACCCGGGCACTGAAGGTGCTGGCGTTGAGACTGTGCTCGGCGTGCAGGATCAGGCAGGAATCGAAGATTCTGGCCGCCAGCGGATCAGGCTCCCGCTCGGTCAGCATGTAAAGGAAATTGGCCGAATAGGACAGATCGTCGCGGGGCTGGATCGGATCCTGACCCAGGCGGATCAGCTGGTAGGCGGCGACCATCGTGGGGATCTTGGCGATCAGGCGCACCACCGCCGCCTCGATGTAGGCGGGATCATCCAGGGCCCGGCGGGAATAGAACAGTCCCAGGGAGGCCGCGCTCGTCTGCAGCGCGTCCATGGGGTGCCCGTCGGCCGGGAAGCACTTCATCATGTCCCGGATGCGGAAGCTCACCCTCCGGTGCATCTGCACGTTCTGCTCGAACGCCCGCAGGTGCTCGACGGTGGGCAGCTCTCCCCAGATCAGCAGATGGGTGGTTTCGAGAAAGGTGCTGTGGGCCGCCAGTTCCTCGAGGGGATAGCCGCGGTAGGTGAGCAGGCCCCGGAGGCCATCGATGTCACAGATGGCCGACTGGGTCGCCGGCACACCCTCCAGTCCGGGACGGAAGACGGGCGCCGCTTCGGCCGCGACCCGGTTTGCATCCATCACCATCCGCATCGTCCCTGCTTCAGATCCGAAGCTAGGTCGAGGCTTCACCCCCTGCCGTAGCCCTGCTGACCAGCCCTCAGATGAGACAGGCGGGGCTGAGCAGCAGGCGCAGGCAGGCGCTGCCCGCCAGGGGGCGGTGGGCCAGGCTGCCCGGGGCAGGCAACTCGAGCAGGGCCACTCCGGACTTCTTCAGGCGCAGGGCTCCGCAGGGAGCGCCACAGAGGTGGGCGGCCAGGGCGCTGAGGTCGGGTTCATGGCCCACCAGTCCAAGGCGGCCACCTCCGGCCAGCGGGCCATCCGCTGCCAGCCATTGCTCCATCAGAGGCATCGGGTCGGCACCGGGGGCGAGTTCGGCGGCGATCGCCAGCGCAGCGCAGAGCCCCTCCTCCCTTGCGATCTGGGCCGTCTGAAGGGCCCGCACCAGTGGACTGCTCAGCAGCTGATCGCAGTGCAGCTCCAGGTCGAGCAGCCGCCGCACCACCGCGGCCGTCCGGCGGCGGCCCCGCTCCGTCAGGGGACGCTCGCCATCGGGCCGCACAC